>CAYTRJ010000006.1:28320-44287 GCA_964440185.1 uncultured Faecalimonas sp.
AATGTACACAAAAAGCGGATGTATACGGTACGATTGATCTAGACACGCATCATTTCACGCCAGATAAAGACAGGCTGATTCCGAATAAAAGCAATACATTTTATGCGAAATTCAAAAATAAAACTGCAGATTTCACAATTCAACGAGAAAATGCCACAGAAGATAACCAGACATTTGTATACGAAGTCAAAAATGTAGATACGAAGGAATGTATTTATGTAACAGTGTCTGGAAATAAGAGTACAACAATTCAAAATTTACCTCTTGGGCAATATGTTGTAACGCAGCAAAATAGCTGGTCTTGGAGATATGCTGATGAGAAACAGACTGTGTCGCATGAGGATGAGAAGAAAGAAACTACCGTAACTTTCAGCAATAAGGAAAGTAAGACACAATGGCTTAACGGCAACAGTGCAATAAAGAAAAACCAAAGGGGGCATACGAATGAATAGGCGTAAGATCTTAACAGGAGTGATATGCATTATACTTGTTACCGCTTTGGTTCTTTCGGGAACTGTCATTGCATATATGTTCAAAAGGACGAAAGAAATAGATAAAACATATACTCCGGCAAAGGTATCTTGTGAAGTGCAAGAAACTTTTGACGGAGAAAGGAAGACAAGCATAACAGTTCAAAACACTGGGAATATTGCAGCGTATATTCGTGTTAGAATAGTATCGTATTGGGTTGATAGTGATGGGAAAATTGCAGCAAAACCATCTGAAGCAGTTCCAGTTGCGTTAAAGGACAACTGGATAAAGGGAGGGGATGATACATACTATTATCAGGAAGTGGTCAAAGCTGGAGACACAACAAAAGAGATGTTATCATCTCCTATTGAACTAAAAACAGATGAAAATGGATATACACAAGTGATTGAAATTTTTGCAGAAGCAATACAAAGTGATCCGGTAAAAGCAGTGAAGGAAAGCTGGAATGTAACAGTTGATAAGAACGGCAGACTGGAAAAGACATCAAAGCAGTAAAAGTTATAGTTAATATGCACAAAAATGTTGAAAGTTTTTTGGTATTATTGACAAAAATGCATCTAGAGGTTAAAATAAAGGACAAAAGTCCTATTAAAAGAAGGAGATATATGGCATAATAAAGCCACAATCCGAACAGGAATAAAAAGGAGGAAAAATAAGTTATGAAAAAGAGAATTTTAGCTGCACTTTTAGCAGGCGTAATGACATTATCATTAGTAGCTTGTGGCGGCGGAAATGACAAACAAACAACAGAAGAAAACAATGGCAGCGATATGAACATTGCGATGGTTACAGACTCTGGTGATATCACAGACCAAAGTTTCAACCAAACAACTTACGAATCATGTAAAGCATGGGCAGATAAAAATGGTGTAGAATTTACATACTACAAACCAGAATCTGACTCTGATGAAGCTCGTAACGCAAGCGTTGACCAAGCAATCGCAGCAGGTGCTAACGTAATCGTATTACCAGGTTACATGTTCGCAGCAGCAATTGTAGATCAAGCTGAACTTTACCCAGATGTTAAATTCGTAGCTCTTGACGTAAGTGCTGGAGATATCTGTGAAAAAGGTGTTGGTGAAGGTTATACATACAACCCAGCTGATTATGACGTAACAGAATACTACAACACAGAAAACGTATACTGCTGTACATACCAAGAAGAACTTTCTGGTTACATGGCAGGATATGCAGCAGTTAAACTTGGATACAAACACCTTGGATTCCTTGGTGGTATGTCAGTTCCAGCTGTAACACGTTTTGGATATGGATTCGTTCAAGGTGCAGATGCAGCAGCAGTTGAACTTAACATTACAGATGAAGTATCAGTTGAATATGTATGTGGTGGACAATTCTACGGTGACGCAGATATCACAGCTTACATGGATACATGGTACTCAAGCAAAGGTGTAGAAGTTGTATTCGCATGTGGTGGTGGTATTTACACATCAGCAGCTGAAGCAGCTATCAAAGTTGGCGGAAAAGTAATCGGTGTTGACTCTGACCAATCAGGTATCATCAACGAATTCGAAGAAAACCTTACAGTTACATCTGCTATGAAAGGTCTTGGACCAACAATCCAAACAGTTCTTACAGCAATCCAAGAAGGTAACTGGGATAATTATGTAGGAAAAATTGATAACTTAGGTCTTGTATCTGAAAATCCAGAAGATAATTACGTTCAACTTCCAGTTGAAACAACACAATGGGGAGATGGATTCCAAGAAGCTGATTACAATGAACTTGTAAAAGCTATGTTCAATGGTGAAATTACAGTAAGCAACGACATTACAACATTACCAACAACAACAATTAATGTACAAGATTACGGTAGCATTAAATAGTGAAAAATACTCCGCACGGAAATGTGCAGACAGATAAAGGGAGTGCGGAAATTGCACTCCCTTTTTGAAATCCTACATTTCCAGGAGGGGAGATTTTATAAAGAGAAGGAGGAAGGCTACGATGAGTGAATACGCAATTGAAATGTTGGGGATCACAAAACGATTTCCAGGGATTATTGCCAATGACAACATTACACTTCAGCTAAAAAAAGGTGAAATTCATGCTTTACTGGGAGAAAATGGAGCAGGAAAATCTACTCTTATGAGTGTATTGTTCGGTCTTTATCAAGCCGAAGAGGGCGAAATTCGCAAAGATGGAAAGAAAGTAGAAATTAACAATCCAAATGATGCAAATGATTTGGGGATTGGGATGGTGCATCAACACTTTAAACTTGTAGAATGTTTTAGTGTTTTAGACAATATCATCCTTGGAGTAGAAGAAACAAAAGCAGGTTTTCTTCAAAAAGATGGAGCTAGAAAGAAAGTATTAGAACTTTCAGAAAAATATGGATTACAAGTAGATCCAGATGCGATCATCGAAAATATTACAGTAGGTATGCAACAAAGAACAGAAATCTTAAAAATGCTTTACCGTGATAATGAAGTATTAATCTTTGACGAACCAACAGCTGTATTAACTCCACAAGAAATTCATGAGTTAATGCAAATCATGAAAAACCTTGCTGCAGAAGGTAAGAGTATTCTTTTCATTACTCATAAACTTGCAGAAATCATGGAAGTTGCAGACAGATGTAGTGTATTAAGAAAAGGTAAATACATTGGTACTGTTGATATCAAAGATTCTACACCAGAATCACTTTCAGCTATGATGGTTGGTAGAGATGTTAACTTTGTTGTAGAAAAAGAAGAAGCAAAACCAGGCGAAGTTGTACTTGATGTTCAAAATATGACAGTTGCATCAGGACACAACAAAAAGAATGCGGTAAACAACGTTTCTTTACAAGTACGCAGAGGTGAAATCGTATGTATCGCTGGTATCGATGGAAACGGACAATCTGAATTCGTATATGGTCTTTCAGGATTAGCTCCAATTAAGAGTGGTAAAGTGATCATGAACGGACAAGATATCACTCATATGCCAATCCGTAAACGTATTACATCTGGATTAAGCCATATTCCAGAAGACCGTCATAAACATGGGCTTGTTCTTGATTATTCATTAGAAGATAATATTGTTCTTCAAAGATATTTTGAACCTGAATTTACAAATAAATTTGGCTTCTTAAAACGTAAATCTATTCGTGAATATGCAACACGTTTGATTGAAGAATACGATATTCGTTCAGGACAAGGTGTAATCACAAAGACAAGAGGTATGTCAGGTGGTAACCAACAAAAAGCAATCATTGCTCGTGAAATTGACAAAGACCCAGAATTATTAATCGCAGTACAACCTGTTAGAGGTCTTGACGTTGGGGCAATTGAAAATGTACATAAACAACTTGTAAATGTTCGTGATGCAGGAAAAGGTGTTCTCCTTGTCAGCTTAGAACTTGATGAAGTTATGAATGTATCAGACAGAATTTTAGTAATGTATGAAGGTGAAATCGTTGGAGAATTTAATCCAAAAGAAGTAACTGTGGAAGAACTTGGTCTTTACATGGCTGGTTCTAAGAGAAAGGAGGTAAAGAGTAATGAATAAAGACTCAAAAAAGAAAGAAAGCATTTTGAGAAATAGTGCGGTTCAAACAATTCTTGCATCTCTTTTATGTATCGTAATCGGTGTTCTTGTTGGATACGTAGTACTTCTTATTATTAATCCAGGAGGAGCTACACAAGCGATTCTTGCGATCTTAAAGAACTTTTTCTATTACCCAAGCCAAGCGGCAGTTATGAAATATTTTGGTACTACATTAGTTAATGCATCTGCATTACTTATGTGTTCCCTTTCAGTATTGTTTGCATACAAAGCAGGGTTATTCAACATTGGTGCAGCTGGACAATATGTAGTAGGAGCAGGAGCATCTCTTTACTTTGCTTTAAAATTAGGAGCTCCTTGGTATGTATGCCTTATCGCAGCTATCGTGATTTCAGCGTTAGTAGCAGGTATTTCAGGTGCTTTAAAAGTATACTTCAACGTAAGTGAAGTTATTTCTTGTATCATGTTAAACTGGATTTCATTATATTGTGTAAATATGCTTTTAACACAAGTAAAAGCAGAAACAACACCATATACAATTTCTCTTGAAAGCGGAAACAAAGCTGCTCTTCTTCCAGGAATGGGACTTGATGAAATCTTTGGAAACAAATTTGTAACAGTTGGTCTTGTATTAGCAGTTGTTGTAGCAATCGTTGTTTGGGTTGTTCTTGAAAAAACAAAATTCGGTTTTGAATTAAAAGCAACAGGTATGAACAGAAATGCAGCAAAATACTGTGGTATGAAAGAAAAGAGAAACATCATTTTAACAATGATGATCGCAGGTGGTCTTGCAGGTATGGGTGCAGCAATTTTCTACCTTAGCGGAATTGAAACATGGATGGTTCAACAAACAAGTGTACCTTCAATGGGATTCAACGGAATTGCAGCAGCATTCTTAGGAGGATTAGATCCAATCGGAAGTATCTTCTCTTCTTACTTTATCCAACATATCACAAGTGGTGGTACATATGTAGATAAAACATTATATTGTTCACAAATTTCAGAATTAATTTCTGCATTTATCATTTATCTTTGCGGTTTTGTATTCTTCTTCAAACTCTGGTTAAACCGTTACTTAAACAAACTAGATGAAAAGAAAGCTGCAAAAGCGGTGAAAGGAGGAGAAAAATAATGTTGTTATTACTTCAATATACATTAATATTCGCATCCGTTTTAACACTTGTAGCCCTTGGTGGATGTTATGCAGAACATAGTGGTGTTATTAACATCGGATTAGAAGGTATCATGGTTATGGGAGCTCTTGGTGGAGCACTCATGATGAAATATCTCCCAGCAGCTACAGCAGCACCAGTAACTATTCTTTTAGTTATCTTAGCAAGTGTTGTAGTTGGTATGGTTTTCTCGTTATTATTAGCAGTTGCTGCGATCAACTTTAACGCAGACCAAACTTTAGTAGGTACAGCTCTTAACCTTTTAGCACCAGCATTAGCAGTTGTAGTTGTAAGAGCAATCAACATGTCAGAAAGTCTTGACAATGTATCTTCAACAGTTGAATACAAACAAGCAAAGAAAGCATTTTTAGTGAACTTTGGAAAATTTGAATTTAGCTGGTTTATGTTATTTACAGTAATCATACTTATTGCAGCTTATATCGTTCTATACAAGACAAGATTTGGTCTTCGTATGATGGCATGTGGGGAACATCCACAAGCAGCTGACTCAGTAGGTATCAACGTATACAAAATGCGTTACGCAGGTGTTCTTATTTCAGGAGCACTTGGTGGACTTGGTGGACTTGTGTACATTACAGCGGGTGTAAGTGAATGGAAATTTGAAAATGGTGTAGCTGGATTTGGTTTCCTTGCTATGGCAGTTATGATCTTCGGTCAATGGAAACCAGTGAATATTGGGCTTGCAGCACTTTTATTCGGTTTCTTCCGTGCACTTTCAAATGTTTACACAGGATTTGATATCTTAGTTAAATTAAATGTTCCAAGTACATTCTATAATATGTTACCATATATTATTTCACTTATCGTTTTAGTATTTGTATCTAAAAATTCTAAAGCGCCTAAGGCGGAAGGTATCCCATACGATAAGGGACAAAGATAGTTGGAGAGGATTTTATGACACGGGAAGAATTAATAGCATTACCAAAAGTAGAATTGCATTGTCATTTGGATGGTTCGCTTAGCAAAGCGTTTATTGAACATCGACTTGGAAGAAATGTGCAGACACAGGAATTGAGTGTATCAGAAGATTGTCGAGATCTTGCGGAATATTTAGAAAAATTTTCATTGCCAGGATTATGTCTGACTGATGAAAAAGGTTTAGAAGAAGCAAGCTTTGATGTGCTTAGAAGCATGAATGAAGAAAATATATGTTATGCAGAAATCCGATTTGCACCATTACTTCATGCAAATGAAAAAATGGGATGTGATAAAGTCATTGAAGCAGTTCTTCGTGGAATGGAACGAGGAAAAGAAGCTTTCGGTATTGATTATGGCGTTATTACCTGTGCCATGAGACATCACGGCGAAGAAGAAAATCGTCGTATGATTAAAACTGCACGCACATACCTTGGCAACGGGGTATGTGCAGCAGATCTTGCTGGTGCAGAAGCTTCATATCCAATGTCAGAATTTATGAATTTATTTGAAGAAGTTCATAAAATAGGAATGCCATTCACACTTCATGCTGGTGAATGTGGAAGTATTGCGAATATTGTAGATTCTGTATCGGTTGGTGCAGGAAGAATAGGGCATGGAATTGCAATGCGTGGAAATAAAGCAGTTCAAGAAGAGCTGAAACAAAAACAAATTGGAATTGAAATGTGTCCAATTAGTAATCTTCAAACAAAATCAGTACAAAGTACGGCAGAATATCCAATTCGAGAATTTTTAGACGCAGGTCTTAGAATAACTGTAAATACAGATAATCGAACAGTAAGTAATACAACCATGGCAAAAGAACTTGAATTTGTTCAAAAAACATATGGAATTCAAGATGATGAGATTTTACTTTTGCAGAAAAATGCTGTTGATGCGGCTTTTGCAGAAGATGCAGTAAAACAAAAACTGTATCAGAAATTAGCAATAAAATAGCAGTCCGGGTAGATTTGATAAAAATTGAGGATGCAGTGCATGAAGGATAAAAGTTTGCAGGAAGCATTGCCTTTTTTGAAAAAAACGAGTAGAGAACGACAGAGACAATTTGAAAATTATTTTGCAACGGCACCTTCATGGTTGATTGATTTGTTTCAATGTGAAGAATTAGATGCAGGAAAGATTTTTATTCGAGAAAATGAACCTGCAGATACAATCTATTTTATCGGAGAAGGCAGAGTAAAAGCAACAGATTATAGAATATCTGGCGTCAGCTATGATTTCATGAAACCAAGAAATTTACTTGCGCTTGGAGGAATGGAAGTTATTATGTCGCTTGATCGCTATCAAACGACATTGCAGACGGAGACAAAATGTAGTGTTGCAAAGCTGCCAAGAAGTAAATATGAAAAATGGCTATGTTCGGATTTAGAAGCCTTTCGTAGAGAAGCGAATATGACTTGCAGTTCTTTGCTGGAAGAAGGGAGAAGGAATCGACTGTATCTCTTTTCACAAGGGGAAGAACGCTTGGCATTACTTTTACTTGAATGGTACGAAAAAAACAATCAAGGTTCAGAAACCTATATTAGAGCAAGTAGACAAGATATCGCAGATGAAACAGGTCTTTGCCTAAAGAGTGTCAGCAGAGCAATTAAAAAACTTGCAGATGAAGACGTTATTAGCAAAAAAGGGAATCTTATAGTGATCAATTTGAAACAGTATGAAAAGCTAAAGACAATCGTACAGGAAAGAATTGAACAAATAGAAAAATAATTGACAAGTCATTTGTTAAATGTTATCATAACAGACAGTGATATAGTATGTTACTGGAAGGCAGGCATTAACTATGCATGAATATTTTAAAGAATTAGAATGTTTATGCACGTTAATGCCTTTTTTGCGTGTAAATATAGCAGAAGCAGTGCAGAATATGAGCATAAGTCATTCGAAAAATTAGGAGGAAATGTCATGAAAGACAAAATTTTTGGTGTGTTGCAGCGTGTTGGTCGCTCCTTTATGCTTCCAATCGCAATCCTGCCAGTAGCGGGACTTTTACTTGGAATCGGTAGTTCGTTTACAAACGAGACAGTACTTCAAACGTATGGTTTGATGAATTTAATGGGACCTGGAACTTTTTTAAATTCAATCCTTACTGTAATGAGTCAAGCAGGCGATATTGTATTTGCAAACTTACCGATTATTTTTGCAATGGGTGTTGCAATTGGTATGGCAAAAAAAGAAAAAGAGGTTGCAGCATTAGCAGCGGCGATCGCATTTTTCATTATGCATGCATCTATTTCTGCTATGATCACATGTCATGGTGGAGCGGAAGCAATGTTAAGTGGGGCAACAGCGTCTGTATGTGGAATTACATCTCTTCAAATGGGTGTATTTGGTGGGATTATCGTAGGTCTTGGTGTTGCGGCTCTTCATAACAGATTTTATAAGATTGAACTTCCACAAGTATTTTCATTTTTTGGCGGAACAAGATTTGTTCCAATTATAAGTGGTCTTACTTATACATTAGTGGGGATCATTATGTTTTACATTTGGCCAGTGGTACAACAAGGAATCTACGCAGTAGGTGGTGTTGTTATGGAATCTGGTTATGCAGGTACATGGGTATATGGTGTGATGGAACGTGCATTGATTCCGTTTGGCCTTCACCATGTGTTCTATATTCCATTCTGGCAAACATCACTTGGTGGTACATTAGAAGTTGGTGGACGTCTTGTAGAAGGTGCTCAAAATATTTTCTTTGCACAACTTGCAGACCCAACAGTTACACAATATGCTGTTTCAGCAACAAGATTTATGGCTGGAAAATTCCCATTGATGATTTTTGGTCTTCCAGGGGCAGCTTTAGCAATGTATAAATGTGCTAAACCTGAAAAGAAAAAAGTAGTAGCAGGTCTTTTGCTTTCAGCAGCATTTACATCAATGCTTACAGGGATTACAGAACCATTGGAATTTACATTCTTATTTGTTGCTCCAGTTCTTTATGTGATCCATTGTGTATTTGCCGGACTTGCGTATATGTTTATGCATATCTTCAATGTAGGTGTAGGGATGACATTCTCAGGCGGACTAATTGACATGTTCTTATTCGGTGTTCTACAGGGAAATGAAAAGACAAATTGGATTTGGATCGTCATTGTAGGTATTGTATATTTCGTAGTATATTATTTCCTCTTCTCATTTTTAATCAAAAAAATGGATCTAAAAACACCTGGTCGTGATGATAATGAAGAAGTGAAACTTTACACAAGAAGTGATGTGAATGCGAAGAAGAACGCAGATGGTGTAACAGCAGAAGATGAATTATCAGCTGCAATCTGCCAAGGACTTGGCGGAAAGAAAAATATCTCAGATGTAGACTGTTGTGCAACAAGACTTCGTTGTACTGTATTTAAAGCTGAGCTAGTGTCAGATACAATTTTAAAAGCAACAGGTGCATCAGGAGTGATCCACAAAGGAAATGGTGTTCAGATTATTTACGGACCACGTGTTTCTGTGATAAAATCAAATTTAGAAGAGTATTTAATGCATGCTCCTGAAACAGAACAAGTTTTAGAAGCAGTAGAAGCAGCCGAAGAAATTACATCAGAAGAAACTCTCGGAAATGTCGTGAGCAGCATGATTATTTCCAGTCCAGTGAATGGAATTGCGGCAGATCTTTCCGAAACACCTGATGAAGCATTTGCAGGTCGTATGATGGGAGATGGTGCAATGGTGATTCCAGAAGAAGAGATGATCTATGCACCAGAAGATGGAGAAGTATGCTTTATCTTTGGAACAAAACATGCGATGGGATTTCAAACAGAATCTGGTGTGAGCATGTTATTACACGTAGGAATTGATACAGTTCAATTAGAAGGAAAAGGTTTTGAAATATTAGTAAATGAAGGCGATAAAGTAAAGAAGGGGACTCCGCTTATGAAAGTGGATCTTGCATACGTGAAAGAGAATGCTCCTTCAATGGCAACACCAGTTCTTTGTACAGAGTTAGAAGATAATCAAAAGGTACGTCTTTTAGCAAATGGTGCAGTAAAAGCTGGTGATCCATTATTTGCAATTGATATTTACGAGAATTAGTTATAAGAGAAGGTAATGGCGGGGGAAAAGAATGTATAGAGTAGGAAAAGCGTTAAATCATAATACGTTGATAGCAATTTCTATAGATGATAACCAAGAATATCTTATGATCGGAAAAGGAATCGGATTCGGGAAAAAGGTCAGTGAACAGTTTTCAGTTTCAGAAGATGCAGATTGTACGATTTATTCTTTACAGGAACAGACGGAACGAGGCAGGGCGAAGGAGCTGATCAAAGGCATAGATCCGATTTATCTGGAAATTGCGGAAAAGATTTTATCTAAAGCTGAAGAAACTTTTGGGAAAATCGACCGAAGAATTCTTTTCCCTATGGCCGACCATATTGCATTTGCAGTTCAGAGGATTCGTGCAAATGAACAGATCAGTAATCCGCTTACAGATGATATTCGCGTATTATTTCATATGGAATATAAAGTGGCAGAATGCATGAAAGAGATTTTACGAGAAATGTTGCAGATAGAAATCGATGAGCATGAGATTGGATATGTAGCGCTCCATCTTCATTCTGCAATCGAAGATGAAAATGTAGCAATGTCCATGCAGATTGCAAATACAGTTCGTGATTGTGTGCAGATGATTGAAGAAGAAACTGGACATAAGATTGATATTTTGTCTATTTCGTATAATCGTTTGATGAATCATATCCGTTACATGGCTGCACGTGCTATGAAAGGCGAAAAACTAAAGGTCAATATGAATGACTACATTTCAATAAAATTTCCAAAGTCATATAAGATGGCAAAGGAAATCTGTGAGCGTTTGGACAAACAACTTCATCATAAATTAGAAGAAGTAGAGATTGGATATTTGGCAATGCATATAGAAGGTGTGTTGACGGAGGAATAGCATGAAGAGATTATCAGGTGCACAATTAAAATACATAGCAATTGTTTCAATGCTGATCGACCATGTGAACAAGGCTTTGATTTATCCTTATTTGAGCGGCAGCATCTCGTATACGATCAGCAATATTTTTGATGTAATTGGAAGAATTGCATTTCCTATTTTTATCTTTTTGTTGGTAGAAGGTTTTTTCCATACAAGCAATCGATGGAAATATCTCAGAACATTACTGATTTTTGGCGTGATTTCAGAAATACCATTTGATATGTTTACAACATGTTCTTTTTGGGAACCAAACTGGAACAATATTATGTTTACGTTTGCATTAGTGCTGATTACATTATGGGTTATTGACTCTTTAAAAGAAAAGGTTTCAAAAGGAATATGGTATTTTAGCTCGGTAGTGATTTTAGCTATTATGTGTTTAGCAGCAATGAATTTAGGGGTGGACTATGAGCATCATGCAATCCTGATAGGATATTTTTTCTATATTTTTCATGGAAAACAAATACTTGCAATTCTATTTAGTTTTCTTTCAATGTACAAGGAACCATGGGCTTTGCTTGGCTTTGGTCTGACACTTACATACAATGGAGAACGTGGAAAGCAAAACAAAGTATTCAATTATTGGTTTTATCCTATACATCTTTTCATTTTAGGATTGTTGAGAATATATTTGGGTATATAGAATAGAAATAGAATCTCGGAATGAGATTCTATTTTTGCTTATAGCTTTCAATAAAATGAAAGAAATTATGTAGAACAGGATTTTTATTTTCCGTTTTCCACGCTGCAATAATTTCTACAATTTCTCTGTCTCCAACAAGTGGCACGAAAGTAACGTTATCTGTATTAGATAAAATATTAGTGACATAAGATGGAAGAAGTGAGATTCCTTGTTCAGCGGCAATCATCATCAAAATACTTTCTACATCATTAGAGCGAAAAAGGAGTTTCGGATGGAAACCAGCATTATGATATAGATTAAAGAAATGACGGTCACCGGCAGAATCTCCTGTACTGGAAGGAGTCATATATAGAAGTAGTTCATTTCGCAAATCAGAACGCTTTAATGCAGATTTTTTTGCAAAAGGATGACGGTTATAGAGAGCAACCATCAATGGACTTTGTTCTACAAGTAACGTAGAGATGTTTGTATCTTTAGAAAGCTCTGTACTATCCCAGGTAAAAATAATATCATATTCATTTTTGGACAATCCAGCAGCAAGGGTATCGGTGTCACAGCGATAACAAGAAATCAGTATATTGGGAAATTGCTGGTGAAAAGCGCGTAACATATCTGAAAGATGCTTTCCTTCATAGCCTTTGGTGTAACCAACTCTTAGGTTCCCGCTAAATCCAATAGATGCTTCTTGTACTCGATTGGTTGCATCTTGGATTCTAGCTAAGATAGCTTTTGCATCAACTAGAAATGAATTACCAGCAGGTGTTAAAGAAATAGGACGGCTGCTTCGGTCAAAAAGAGCAACGCCTAGACTTTCTTCAAGAGCTTGAATCTGTTGTGTGATCGCTGTTTGAGAAATATAGAATTGAGAAGCAGCTTTCGTGAAACTTCTGCAGTCTGCGGAAGCTACAAAATAGTGTAATTGGTTGATATTCATAAAGCATTCTCCTAACATAAGTTTAACTTATACTATCATAGCAATATCGAATTTGCAATCCATATTATACTTAGTTTATAATGGGGTATATGATAATAACATAACATATTATTAATTTACTTGAGAGGGGTTATTTAGGATGCAAAGAGAGAGTTTTGGATCGAGAATCGGATTTTTACTAGTAAGTGCAGGCTGCGCGATCGGGATTGGCAATGTGTGGAAGTTTCCATATGTTGCTGGATTGAATGGTGGCGGAGTTTTTGTTTTGTTCTATTTAATTTTCTTATTGATCATGGGGGTTCCTGTTTTATCAATGGAGCTTGCAGTAGGACGTGCAAGTAGGAAGAGTGCAGTAGGTGGTTACAAAGCGTTAGAGCCAAAGAAAAGTAAATGGCATATTCATGGATGGTTTTGCATGATCGGCTGTTATCTTCTTATGATGTATTACACAACTGTAGCAGGTTGGATGGCAAGTTACTGTGCAAAGTTTGTAAAAGGTGATTTTGCAGCAGGCATGAATACAGATGAAGTTGGTGCTGCGTTCGGAACCATGCTTGGAAATCCAAAAGAAATGGCATTTTGGATGATTGTAATTGTGCTAGCAGGATTCTTAGTTGTAAGTTTTGGATTGGAAAATGGATTAGAAAAGATTACAAAATATATGATGAGTGCGTTACTTATCTTAATTGTTGTGTTAGCCGTACATAGTACAACACTTCCAAATGCGATAGAAGGAATTAAGTTCTATCTTCTTCCAGATTTCCAGAGAGCTTCAGAAGTTGGTATTTTTAATGTTATGACAGCAGCAATGAATCAAGCCTTCTTTACATTGAGCTTAGGAATTGGTGCAATGGAAATCTTCGGAAGTTATATGAAAAAGGAACACACATTAGCAGGAGAATCTATTCGAATTTGTGGATTAGATACATTTGTGGCATTGATGTCTGGATTGATCATTTTCCCAGCATGTTTTTCATTTGGCGTAGAAACAACGCAAGGACCATCCTTAATTTTTGTAACATTACCTAATATTTTTGTAAATATGACAGGCGGAAGAATCTGGGGAACATTGTTCTTTGTATTTATGATTTTTGCCAGCTTTACAACAGTAACTGCTGTATTTGAAAATTTACTTGCAGGATGTATGGACAATTTTGGATGGAGCCGTAAGAAAGCAGTTATTATCAACTGTATCTTCATCTTAATTGCAAGTATGCCATGCGTACTTGGATATAATGTATGGAGTGATTTGCATTTGATTGGAGGAAGAGATGTACTTGACTCAGAAGATTTCTTAGTAAGTAATATTTTATTACCAGTAGGATCTTTGATCTACTTATTATTCTGTGTTTCAAAATGGGGATGGGGATTTGATAAGTATCTCGAAGAAGCAAATACTGGAGTAGGTGTTAAAATGTCACCAAAATTTAAAGTGTATTTCCAATTTATTTTACCAATTTTAATTTTAGTAATTTTAATCAAAGGCTTTATTTAAGTAGTAAACCCACTGATCTCGGTCAGTGGGTTTTTGATATATAGTGAATTGAATCAAAAATATTCATTTAGAAATGCTTCAATAGATTCTGCCTTAGCAGCAGTTTTTAGCCATTTTGTTAATGTGTCAAAATCCGTTTCTGACATGATCTTATCGTGAATTTCGGGAGGAATTTCTCCAATATCACTTAAAAGTTCAAGGATGGAATCATAGATGGCTTGTAAGCCCTCCTTTTTACCTTCTTCTTTACCTTCTTGTCGTTCCATTAAAAGCTCTTCCCATAATTGCATATATCTTACACCTGCCTCTTCATTAGATCTGATGCTGCTGATGTTTTTGTGCATTTGATGAATACGTTTGCTGGTACAAGTGTTTACCATCTCTTCCGTAGAATGTTCCATATATCCAAGCAATTCGATAAGTTCTTGGGAGGCTCCTTCTGGATTGGTACCATGAGTGTTTAGAAATATTCGGGTTGCGCCATCATCCAGCCATAGATCGGGAACTTCCTTGCATCCCATTTGAAAGGTGTATTTGTACAATCCATATCCAAACAGATCGAAGGGAGCAATGATAATAATAAACACGTTATTGATAGCATTGAAGTCAACAGTTCCAGGAGCGAGGAGTTTGCTGTCAATAATTCCTTGATAAAGTCTGCTTCGCTTTGGGAGATTTTTAGTATCTTTTTTCTGCACCTCTGTATTGTAGACCGTATCGTGTTCATCTAATGCATAGATATCAAGCTTAACGAAGCGGTTCAACGGAGAAGTACGTTCTTCCTTTTCTGATTGTGGAAGACATTTTAACACCGTATCTTGCCCTAAGATGATATCCAAAAGCATCTTCATATTCTCTGGATTTTCCATTGCTTCATCAAATAAAAAACGATCCAACAGATTCAAATCTTTTAAATTTCTTTTGTTTTTTGTCATAAGTTCTCCTTTCATTATAGGTTGAAAAAGACGTGTTTTCAATGGGTTTTCAGTGTTCATAGTGATGATCATAAGAAATATTTTTGAAAATAAGAATTGTATAAGAGTGATAGAATTATCAGAGTGTATTGTAAGAAGAGTGAGATAAATAGAAAATCTCACTCTATGAAATATAGATTTTTATTATGTAAAAGTTGGACGTTATTAAAAAGAATCAGCAATAAATGCTTCAATAGATTCAGCCTTGGCAGCACCTTTTAGCCATTTTGCTAATGTGTCAAAATCCGTTTCTGACATGATCTTATCGTGGATTTCAGGAGGGACTTCTCCAATATCACTTAAAAGTTCAAGGATGGAATCACGCTTGCCATTGAGTTTCCCTTCTAATCTACCTTCCAGCTTTCCTTCTTCTTTCCCTTCTTGTCGTTCCATTAAAAGTTCTTCCCATAATTGCATATATCTTACACCTGCCTCTTCATTAGATCTGATGCTGCTGATGTTTTTGTGCATTTGATGAATACGTTTGCTGGTACAAGTGTTTACCATCTCTTCCGTAGAATGTTCCATATATCCAAGCAATTCGATAAGTTCTTGGGAGGCTCCTTCTGGATTGGTACCATGAGTGTTTAGAAATATTCGGGTTGCGCCATCATCCAGCCATAGATCGGGAACTTCCTTGCATCCCATTTGAAAGGTGTATTTGTACAATCCATATCCAAACAGATCGAAGGGAGCAATGATAATAATAAACACGTTATTGATAGCATTGAAGTCAACAGTTCCAGGAGCGAGGAGTTTGCTGTCAATAATTCCTTGATAAAGTCTGCTTCGCTTTGGGAGATTTTTAGTATCTTTTTTCTGCACCTCTGTATTGTAGACCGTATCGTGTTCATCTA
>CAYTRJ010000007.1:0-38677 GCA_964440185.1 uncultured Faecalimonas sp.
CAGGCACAAAGAGAACTCGTAGCAAAGAGAAAACTCATTCCAATCCCAAGTTTGATTGAAGACAAAAGATTAGTATTGATTGATGATTCAATTGTACGCGGAACACAGCTTCGTGAGACCACAGAATTTCTATATAACAGTGGTGCTAAGGAGGTACATGTGAGACCTGCATGTCCACCACTCTTATATGGCTGTAAATACTTAAACTTCTCGCGTTCAAAATCAGATATGGATTTGATCACAAGAAGGATCATTCGTGATAAAGAAGGAACCAAGGCAGAAAGTGTGTTAGATGAATATGCAGATCCAAATAGTGACCGTTATATGGAAATGCTAGAAGCTATTCGAAAACAACAAAACTTTACAACCCTCAGATATCATAGATTAGATGACTTGATTGCATCTATAGGTTTGAAGCCTTGTGAGCTTTGTACCTATTGTTTTGATGGAAAAGAGTAAAAAAGAAAAGAGCATTTGCGAATTATCTTGAAAAATTCCGTAAATGCTCTTATTTTATATAGGTGGGAATAAATTTCCAGAACATTAGATGGGAGGATTATAGAAAATGAAAAATAAAAAGAAAGAGATTGCGATTGACTTGCTTGCAGATATTGTAGGGAGCTTGTTGATTGCAATTGGAATTTATAATTTTGCAGCGGCATCTGAATTCCCAGTGTCAGGGATTTCAGGAATTGCCCTTATCTTTTATCATTTTTGGGGATTGCCAATTGGTACAATGACAATTGTATTTAATATTCCGATTATTTTATTATGCTATAAATTATTGGGAAGAACATTCTTATTAAAGTCACTGAAAACTATGGTTATTTCTACATTCTTTATGGATGTGGTTGCGCCAATGTTTCCAGTATATGAAGGGGACTTGATGTTGTCATGCATTTGTATGGGATTGATTTCAGGATTGGGATATGCATTGATCTATATGCGTGATACATCAACAGGAGGAGCTGACTTTATTTTAATGGCAGTTCGTGTGCTTCGACCACATATGTCTGTGGGGTCTATTATTTTGATCATGGACTGGGCAATTGTGTTGATTGGCGGATTACTTATGGGTGGTAATGTGGATAAGATCATTTATGGGCTGATCGGAGCTTATATTTTATCTGTTGTAGTAGACAAAGTGATGTACGGGCTTGATGCGGGGAAATTAACATTGGTAGTAACGTCGCATGGCTATGAAGTGGCAGAAAAAATTGATGAATTGACACAGCGAGGAGCTACACTTTTAAAAGGGGTAGGAAGCTATTCAAAAGAAGACAAACATGTAGTGATGTGTGCTTGTAATAATAAACAAATGCATATGGTGCATAAGGCAGTAAAAGAGGTAGATCGTTCTGCATTCCTAGTAACAATGGAGGCAAATCAAGTGAGAGGGGAAGGATTTAAACCTCACTAATACTAAAATCATACCAAATAATTACATTGCGACTTGGGAGAGAAAGAAGTATAATATAAGAGAGAATCCTCATAGAAGGAGGTTTGTTATATGAAGATAGATATGCATTGTCATGTGAAAGAAGGCTCCCCAGACAGCAAGATTAGTTTGGATGAATATATAACAATTTTGAAGGCGAATGGATTTGAGGGAATGGTTATCACAGACCATGATACCTACAAAGGCTATCGTCACTGGAAAAATAACATGAAAGGCAAGATGCATGAGGACTTTGTAGTACTGAAAGGAATCGAGTACGATACCTTGGATGCAGGACATATTCTTGTAATTATGCCTGAAGGCGTAAAGATGCGTCTTTTGGAATTAAGAGGGATGCCAGTTTCTGCGTTGATTGAATTTGTTCATAGTAACGGTGGGATTCTTGGCCCAGCACATCCATGTGGTGAAGCATATATGAGTTTTGCTAATACAAAGCGTTATTTTAAAAATCCGGAATTGATGAAACGATTTGATTTTGTGGAAGTATTTAATGCGTGTGAGCCACTAGAATCAAATGAGAAGGCTGCAAGACTTGCGTACAAGTATGGCAAACCGGGAATTGCAGGAAGCGATGCGCACAATCCAATTGCAGCGGGAATGGCATACACAGAATTGCCAGAGCGGGTGACTTGCGAGACGGAATTGATTGCTTTGATTCGAAGAAAAGTGCCAATGGAAGTTGGTGGCTGTTTATACAATAAAACATTAAAAGATAAACTCGGAAAGGCGAATAAGATTTTAGTGTATTCGTTTTGGGCATATAATCGTGCAGGGGAGTTAGTAAAACGTAGACAACGAAAAAGGAAAGCGCAGTTGGAGAATCCAATGACAGCTGTAGACCCTATCGAGATTGAATATTTAACGAATTATAAGGCTTAGGAGGAAAATACAATGTGGACAAGACAATTATTAAAAGAAAATGCTAAAGTTTCCTTTCGTAGAAATTATTGGGCATGTGTGGCAGTATGTGTGCTCAGTATGATATTGACGGGAGGACTTAGTAGTTCATCTAGAAGTACAATTACAATTGATCAAAATACAGGCATTACTTATGATGGAATTTTCAATTTTTTAACACCAAGACTTATCCTGTCTGTTATTGCGATAGGGCTATTTACAATGGTAATTGGGCTTGCGTTTGCTATTTTGGTTTCGAATGTAGTTCAAGTAGGATGTAATCGTTATTTTGTAGAAAATAGAGAACACAAGACAGAAATTGGACAATTATTCTATGGATTCAAAGGCGGAAGATATGGAAGTGTTGTTTGGATCATGTTTTTTAAAAACCTTTCGATTTTCTTATGGTCTTTATTACTCATTGTTCCGGGAATTGTAAAGTCTTTTGCGTATATGATGGTTCCATATATTGCAGCAGAAAATACAGAGTTAGACCGTAAAAGAGTTATGCAGATGAGTGAAGATATGATGCGTGGACACAAAATGGAAGCGTTTGTTTTGGAACTTTCTTTTATCGGATGGGAAATCTTAGGTTCTTTGACATGGGGACTTGTTAATATTTTCTGGACAATGCCATATAAGAAAGCAACTTTTGCTGAATTTTATTCAGCAATCAAGGCAGAAGCAATTCAAAAAGGGATTGTTAGAAGAGATGAATTGCCTGGAGTACAGATCATGACTGATGAAGTGAATGAAGAAGAAACAGAGGAAGCAGCTCCAGAAGAAGTGCAAGAAATGTACCTTCCAAGAGAAGTAGAAGAGGTCACAGAAGATATTCCAGAGGATGCAGAAGAAAAGGAAGAAGAATAAGAACTTGTAGGCGGCTGAACAGCCGCCTATGTTTTTGTAAATAAACATTTACTTTTCAAAAAAAAGGACTATAATAATTTGTGGATTTACAAAAGGAAAGAGGATGATAGAATGAGAGGAAGAGTACCTAAGTTATTTTTAATGATGAAGAGTTACTCGAAAGAACAATTTGTGAAAGATGTAATTGCAGGAATCATTGTGGCGATTATTGCGTTGCCATTATCGATTGCGTTAGCGCTAGCGTCTGGCGTAAGTCCAGAACAAGGTATTTACACAGCAATCGTAGCAGGGTTTGTGATTTCATTTCTTGGAGGCAGCAGTGTTCAGATTTCAGGACCAACTGCAGCATTTGCAACGATTGTAGCTGGTATTGTGGCTACAAAAGGAATGTCAGGATTAATTGCAGCTACTGTGCTTGCAGGAATTATCTTGATTTTAATGGGGGTATTTAAATTTGGTGCATTGATCAAATTTATTCCACATACAATTGTAACTGGTTTTACATCAGGTATTGCAGTGACAATCGTCATTGGCCAAATCAAAGATTTTCTTGGTCTTACATTTACCCATTCTCCAATCGAAACAATGGAAAAATTGGAAGAATGTATTGCTACGATCAGTACAATAAATGTAACAGCATTGCTTGTTGGTGTGATTGCGTTGGCGATTTTGATCGTATGGCCAAAGGTAAATGCAAAGATTCCACCATCTTTGATCGCAGTTATTGTGACAATTATTCTGGTGCAAGTATTCCATTTAGAAGTCAATACAATTGGAAGTCTTTATGAAATTTCAAACAAACTTCCAATGCCAGCATTACCACAATTTAGTTTGGAATTGATTCAGGATGTATTTCCAGATGCGTTTACAATTGCAATCTTAGCAGCGATTGAATCGTTGTTATCATGCGTTGTTTCAGATGGTATGGTAGGAGACAAGCACGATCCAAATACAGAATTGATCGCACAAGGAGCAGGAAACATTGCATCAGGGATTTTTGGTGGGATTCCAGCAACAGGTGCGATTGCCAGAACGGCTGCCAATGTAAAAAATGGTGGACGTACACCAATTGCAGGGATGGTTCACGCACTTGTATTATTACTTGTATTGATTGTTTTAATGCCATATGCAGCATTGATTCCAATGCCAACGATTGCAGCAGTATTATTTATGGTTGCATATAATATGTGTGGTTGGAGAGAATTTGTTGGGTTACTAAAAACAGCTCCAAAGAGTGACATTGTAGTATTATTGGTAACATTCTTCTTAACAGTTATTTTTGACTTAGTAGTAGCTATTGAATTTGGTCTTATCTTAGCAGCAATTTTATTCTTAAAGAGAATGGCAGATGTTGCAGAAGTAAAGAGCTGGGAATATGTTGAAAAAGAAGAAGATGGACTTGCTGTTGTACCAAAAGGAACATTAGTATATGAATTAGAAGGTCCAATGTTCTTTGCTGCAGCTGATAAATTTGCAGAAGTATCTTTAGATAAGAATACAAAAGCAATTATTCTTCGCATGGGAAAAGTTCCGGCAATGGACGTATCTGCATTTATGAAATTAGAAGAAGTATTCAAACGTTGCGAAAGAAAACATGTGACATTATTATTATCTCATGTAACAGATCAGCCTAAGAGAATGATGGATAAATCAGGATTTACAGTAGACGTTGGAGAAGAAAACTTCTGTGCAAATATTCAGGAAGCATTAGCACGAGCAGAAGCAATCTGTGCAAAATAGAATTCAGAGGTGAGACAAATGCGAGAAGAGTTATTCAAAATGGAGCGTAAAGGCCTGGTAGAAGAGGGACAAGAAGTAAATATTACAGAGCGAATCAACGGAAGTCTTTATAGCTACATCGTAGAGCCTTCTGTAGCGATGTCTGGCATCTACCGCAGTAATCAAAGAATCAGATCTAAGACAGGTGTAATACAGGAAATTCGGGAAACGGATCGAGGGTTTTATCTTGTAGTTGGATTTGAAGAATGATGTTTTAAATAGAAAGTCTCCCAAAATGTGTAAAGTGATAAGAAGTACACATTTTGGGGGACTTTTATTATACCCTAATTTATAAAATATTTACTTGCAAAGATAGACAAAAAAGTAACAAGCATATATAATTATAGAAAAAAGTGGTGATAGAAGATGTTAAATAAAATAAAAAAAGTATTTTTAATGGTGTTGATACTTGTGCTGATGTCTGGGTGCGCCCAGAAGAAAAATGCTGCTGAAAATGGTCAATATGTAGAGGATGAAATTACATTACCGGATTCTACAATTAACATTTTAGATATCAAAAAATTAGACGAAAACACGATTATGATGGCTGCAATTGTAGAAGATAGTGAGTGTATTTTGTGGAAAACAAATGATGATGGAAAAAGTTGGGAAGAATGTCTATTTTATCCAGAAGAGTTAAGTAAAAGCGTTTTCTTATGTGGCTGTATTTTGGAAGATGGTTCTGTGGTTAGTACCGTATATTATGATATGCTGGAAAAAGCTGGTCAGGAGGTTGATCTGCTGAATGAACCAGTTATCTATATAGTGATAGACGAAAATGGATATAAGGAAATGGATCTAGAGACGCAAAATAATCGGATGATCACGAAATTTAAAACGTATGAGGAACGACTTTTTGCTTGTGATATTGACGGTGTGTTCTATGAAGTTGTGAACGGAGAGACGAAATGTATCAATAGTTTGGATGATACGATAGGCAGTCCGAGCGATTTTGTGTTTGATGATAAAATTGTTTCTTGCGTAGGCAGTGAACTTGCGATTTACGAAACTATGGAAAGTGAAACGGCTTCTGAATATGATGAATTTAGAGAATTTTATAATAAAGATATGGAACGCAATTCCTTTGACGCATTGCTTGAATATGCAGAGGATGAAATTCTCTATTTGGGGAAATCTGGATTATACAAATATGATAAAAATGATAAGCAAATAAATCCCGTATTTGAAAATGAAAATTTTAACTATGGGCATCTAGATAATACAGTGCAAAAATTAGTCATGTTAAATGATAAGACTTTTTTAATCGCCGGTTCGAAAGATGGTATGCCTGTAATTTACAAATATTGGTTTGATCCAAATGCAAACAATAGCGCACAAACAGAAATGATAATTTATACTCTATATGACAGTACTATGTTGCAGACAATTGTTGACGGATTTGAGGAGAAAAATCCAGATATAAATGTTAAGATTGAAATCGGATATAATAAAGATGAAGGAATAACAATAGATGAAGCAATTCGTTCCTTAAATGTCTCACTTTTTGCAGAAAATGGTCCAGATGTGATTGTTTTAGATGGGCTACCAGTTCAATCTTATTTAGAACAAGGTGAACTAAAAAATATAAAAGACAGTATTAGCAATTATGAGTTGAATGAGAATATTTTAGGAGAATATACAAATAAGGGAGATGTTTTTGCTGTTCCAATGGGGTATACACTTTTAGATTTTCATGCAACAGAACCAATTATGGAAAATGCAACGTCAATAGTTTCGCTGGCCGAAGAAATTGAAAAGCTAAATAATAAAAGTGAAAAGTTAGTAGTAGATTTGTGGGAAGGTAATAGCATTTTTAGTGGGTTATATTACTATTATTTTCCAGAATGCTTTAATGAAAAGGGTGAGCTAGAGCAGGAAAAAGTTCAAGATTTTCTCATGGGCATGAAAAAGATATATGATTGTTCAGACTATAATTGGACGGTTATGGAAGAAGACGAGAGAAAATGTGTGCTTACTTATGCAGAGCTTGGAAATATGGAACAAGGCGATTTGATGATGTATATTGATGAATCACAATTAATGATTGGGGAACTTCAGAATATTGGAGATATTCAATTGACATATTTTATGCAAAATAAGCCGAATATAAAGACCAATTATTTTGAAGAAAATTCTGTTAAACAGTACATACCAAAGACGACATTAGCAATATCGCAAAATGCGAAACATAGCAAAGAAGCTCAGAAATTTTTAGAGTATGCAATGTCTGAAGAAGGTCAAATACGAGTTGCAAAATTGTTTGAGTGTTTTCCGATAAACGAAACTGTCTTTGATCAAATTTTTAATATAGATACAATTGAAGGATATGAGTACTGCATACAAGATCGAAATGATAATGAAATCACAATTTCATCAAGCAAGATCACGAAAGCGGATGTAGAACATTGGAAAAATATCCTGAAAACATTTGACAAATCAATTTATAGTGATCAAGTAATCAAAAAATTGATTTTAGATGTTGTTGAAGACTATGTGAATGGAGATAAAACCTTAGACGAAGCAGTGGAATATTGTGTTCAAAGAATAGGATTGTATGTGAATGAGTAAAGTAATTGGAAAGAAAAAAATCATAGCTTTATGGATGCTGCCTAGTTTAATAGGCGTAACCATTTTTTGGATGATTCCATTTATAAAGTTAGTCGCATATTCATTTCAATCATCGTATGCAAATAATTGGGTAGGGATTCAAAACTATCTAGAGGTGCTGCATAATACCTCTTTTCAATTAGCAATAAAAAATACAGTGAAATTTATGCTTATATGTGTGCCAACGATTATGTTCCTTTCCCTGCTTTTGGCAATTTTACTTAGTGAAAATAAGTTTTTAAATAAAGTTATGAAAGCGGGGATATTATTACCACTAATTATACCTATGGTGTCAGTATCGATACTTATAATGAGCTTGTTTGATACATCAGGGTATTTAAATTTATTTTTGAAGACAGAAATAGAATGGCTTAATGGAAGCTGTTCCTTTTGGGTATTATTAGCCTTACATGTATGGAAATATGTAGGGATATATATGTTGATCTGGCTATCTGGAATTGCTAATGTACCAATGGAATTGAAAGAAGTTGCGAGTTTGGATGGGGCAAAAAAGCATCAGTATGTTTACTATATATTGTTGCCTAATTTGAAACAAG
Source organism: uncultured Faecalimonas sp. (assembly GCA_964440185.1). Lineage (GTDB taxonomy): Bacteria > Bacillota > Clostridia > Lachnospirales > Lachnospiraceae > Faecalimonas. The sequence goes on from CAYTRJ010000007.1 coordinate 8,170, forward strand.
TAGCATTTGTGTGTGTAATATTTGTGTTTATAAATATATTTAAAATCTTTCGTGAAATCTATTTGATAGCAGGAGATTACCCCAATAGCAATATCTATATGATTCAACACATATTTAACAATTGGTATGTACAGTTTTCTTTTGACAAATTAGCTGCCGGTGCAAATATAGTTGCTGGTGCAATTTGTATAATACTATGTGCTGTGTATGGATTGTATTTTAAAAGGAATGATTAAAATGAATATAAAAAAGATTATAAAAGCATTGATGATAATAATTCTTTTTTCTCCAATGATTTTCTTCTTTATAGGATCATTAATGGGAGGCGCATACATTCCAACTTTTGAGGCGTATATAGAATTATTGTTAGACAGTCCAGAGTTCTTTGTGATGTTTTGGAACTCATGGGGGTATATTTTCTTTATAACAATTGGTCAATTGATAGTCGCTGCACCGATGGCTTGGGGATTGACGAGGACAAAATGTAAAATAAATAAAGTTATTTTAGTTATTTACTTTTTAGTTATGATGATGCCTTTTCAAGTGAAAATGTTACCAGAATACATGGTTTTACTAAAGATGGATTTATTAGATACACGATTAGGAATCATCCTTCCAGAAATTTTTTCAACATTACCAGTATGGTTGCTTTTTTGTTCATTTATACGGATACCAAAAGGAGTAATTGAGAGTGCTCAAATGGATGGTGCAAATGAGATTCAGATTTTCTTGAAAATTGCATTGCCATTTGCAAAACCAGGTGTAGTAACATGCGTGATATTGTCAATTATAGAGTATTGGAATATGGTAGAACAGCCGTTAACATTTTTGAAAAATAAAGGGCTTATGCCATTGACGTTATTTACAGTCCAGAATACAGAAAATATAACAAATATATTGTTTGCAATGTCGTTTTTGTTGAGTGTACTCATGTTGCTAATCATTTATGTGCTGGAAGAAACATTTGAATCGGGGCTTTCAATGATGATAAAAAGCGAAAAATAATCAATGGAAAGCGAAAGAGAAAGGAGTGTATGGATGTATTTGACATAAATACATTATAGGAATATGCAAAAACGATTGACGAAAATAATAGCTATAATATTTTGTGGGATGCTTACATTTACAATTATTTCAAGGATAAATGAAAACTATTCTGTGGCAACAGTTAAAACTAGTTTACCGCAGCATATGAAATTAAATCATGGATTGTCGATAAATGCGCAAGTTGTACAAGGCCATTCATCCCCTATCTTTATAGAGGATAATTTATATATTGATGCGATTTATTGTGAAGTAGGGCAACAGATAAACGAAAATCAAGAATTAATAAAACTGAATAAGAATAAATTAGATGAAAGTATAAAAAAATTACAAGCAGATATAGATATTTTAGATCTGCAGATTGCAGAAATTGAGGACGAAGAACGATATACAAATGAAGTACATGAGCAAGAAATCCAGAATTATAAAGATCAGTTAAAAAGTATAGTGGATTCTAATCAAAAGAAAATTACTATTGCAAAGCAAGAGTTTGATGAGGCGAAAAAGACATATGATTTATTTGTAAATGATAATCTTGGAAAAGAGGATTTGGATTCATATAAAGAACAGCTAAATAACTTATACGCGGATATGAACAGTAAAGAACAACTTTATTATTCTACATTGGAGAAAAATGAAACGGAAATTGCGGAAGCTGAAAAGACATTATCATCAGCACAGATTTCGACAGCCAAATCAACAACAAGAAAGCAATATGCAATTCAAAAAGAGCAGTTATTGGAACAGTTAGCTACTTATGAAAAATATGCGCAAGATGATTACGTAATTAGATCAGAAATAGAGGGAATTATTGTTGATGTTTTAGCAGAAGTTGGACAAGCGACGCCAGCAACAGCATCTTTTATTGTTGCAGATACAAGTCAAGACTACAAGATTGTGGTCACAGATGACATTATGAATGAAAAGTATATTTATGCAGGAATGGAAGTTGAGATTGTCGGACAAAACAAAGAACGAGAAGAAGTAAAAGTAAATGGACAGTTGTTTTCTTCACGAATTGTCCAAGGAGAAATGGGACAATATGTGGAAGGAAATATTTATATACCATCAAACATTTTTGAATTGCACTCTTTTGTGACGGTTCGTTTCATAAATACTTCGGATTACTTTGATTATTGTGTTTCCAATAGTGCTATTAATCAAGATGAAAAAGGGCAATTTGTATATGTTGTAGATGAAAAGCAAACAGCGCTTGGAGAAGAAATGGTTGCTAGGAAAATTTATATAAAAGTCGAAGATCAAAATGCAGAATATTCAGCAGTGGAACCAGGAATACTTACTACAGAAATGGAGATTATTACAGAAACAAATAAAGAATTAACAGAGGGTTGTAAAATAAGGAGTGAATAGTATATATGAAATATTCTTATAAAAATTGGCTCACTGTTTCTATATGCTTCATTCTTTTTTGTTGGATGTGTGTTGAAGTTTATTACATATATGATAGATCTAATATCTTAGAGGGAAAATTGTGTGAGCAAAATGTAGATGTAACTACAGCTAAGAAATGCACTTCTGCAGTAGTTGATGTGATGGATATTGCCTTTTGGATAGAAAAAGAAAATGAGGTAGTTAGCAATTATAACGGCAGTAAAAATTCAAAACTTTCAATTATGTATAAAGTGGGAAAGAGCAGCATGTTATATCCAGAATGCGAAATGCTGCTAGATGAAGATACAAGAGGATGCTTGCTAAGTGCAAAGAGTGCATTGGAACTTTTTGGAAGCCGAGAAGTTATAGGACTTTCTGTTTTTTATGGAGAGAAAGAATATGTTGTAAGAGATATTATAAATTGTGATGAAGAACTGCTCGTCTTGAATGCGACTGAAGAGGATGGAATAACCTTTTCTCATTTAACTTCTGGAGTAAGAGGCGGAAGGATAGGGGAAAAGAAAAATGCGCTAAAAAAATATTGTGGTCTTGAAGTTGCAGAATGGAATTATAATATGTTATACAATATAATCATTTTGGAATTAATTATAACAATTATAATAGTATGTTGGAAAATTTCAAGAAAAGTACAAGGCATAGACAATAAAAACTGGACTAAAAAAGCAATACAGATTCTTATGTATGTTTTAATATGGATTGCAGGTACAACTGCAGCAGTAAAATTTTTTACCATATTAGGATGGCCATCGAAGTGGTCTGATTTTTCATACTGGATAGATGTTAAGCGGGAATTTTTTACGCTGATGGATTTTTTAATAAATTCCTCCAAAAATGCAATGATTCTAAAACGATTAGAAGAATACATCATTTTATTATTTGCAGCAGCTGGGTTAAATGCTGTACTGCTGTTTCGAGAAAGAAAAAATTGCGACTTGTAGAACAAGCCGCAATTTTTTTAGAGTTTAATATTTTTAAATAAGTCACCAAGACTTGTTCCGATTTCTTCGGATTCTGGAATTTCCACTTCCTCAATCACTTCTTCTTCTGGTTCGATAAGAGCTTTCGTGCTGAGACTGATTTTTCCTTCTTTGATTCCAATAACTTTTACATCAACAGTATCTCCAACATGTAATACATCGCCTGGAGATTTGATACGTTTGTCAGAAATTTGAGAAATATGAACTAAACCAGATAATCCGTTTTCTAAGCGGACAAATGCGCCATAGTTTTGAAAAGATTCAACAGTTCCTGTTAAAACGCTGTCAATAGCAACACTTTCCAATAATGCTTCTTTTTCTTTTTTTGCTTTTTCTTGCAACAAAGCGCGAGCAGATAATACAAGACGATTTTCTGCTTGGTCTGCTTCAATGACTTGTACATCAATTTCTTGTAATAAGAAGTCTTCTAAATTTTCTACGTAAGATAAAGATAACTGAGAAGCTGGAATAAATCCACGGATTCCTTCAATATATGCGATAACACCACCATTTACAATACCTTCGATTTTTACTGTAAGAACCGTTTTTTGGTTCATGTAGGAAATTGCACGATTCCATGGATTAGCATCATCAAAATGATCTTCGTAATCGGCCATAGATTCTGTTTGTAATAATTCTTCGTTCATAGGAAGCACCTCATTTTCTAAATAATAAAATCAGTATATCATAATTTCAAAAATTAAGTATAAAAATATTTGATAAACGTATGAAATAATGGTAACCTATATGAGCAAGGGAGTGAAACTATGGAAAATAAACAGAAAATATATATAGTAGGACATAAAAATCCGGATACGGATTCGATTTGTTCTGCACTTGCTTATGCAAATTTAAAATCACAAATTTCAGATGAAGCTAGATACATACCAAAACGTGCAGGTATGTTAAATGAAGAAACACAATATGTTTTAGAACGTTTTGGTGTAGAACCGCCGAAATTGTTATCTAATGTACATTTACAAGTAAAAGATGTGGATGTGAACTTAATGGAAGGTATTCGTAGCAATACTTCGATTAAAGAAGCATGGGCTATGATGAAGGAAAGAAATGCGTATACTATTCCGGTGACAAGAGATGAGAAATTAGAAGGTGTCATTACAACAGGAGATATTGCAACATCTTATATGGATGTCTACGATTCTAACATCTTAGCGACAGCAAGAACACAATATCAAAACATGGTAGATACAGTAGATGGTGAAATCGTAACAGGAAATTCACATGCATATTTTGTGAAAGGGAAAGTAGTTGTAGCGGCATCAAGCCCAGATCTGATGGAAAATTACATTGAAAAAGACGATCTTGTAATTTTAGGAAATCGTTATGAGTCTCAACTGTGTGCAATTGAAATGGACGCAAGCTGCTTGATCATTTGTCAAGGTGCGCAAGTTTCAAAGACGATTAAAAAATTAGCAGAAGAACGAGATATTGTTATTATTACAACACCACATGATACATTTACAGTAGCCAGATTGATCAATCAGAGTATTCCTGTAAAACATTTTATGATGAAAGATGGGCTTACTATTTTTAATACAACGGATTACGTTGAGAATATCAAAGATGTGATGGCAAAAAAACGTACACGAGATTTTCCGGTTGTTGATAAAAAAGGGAAATATTATGGATTGATTTCCAGCCGTCGTTTGATGGATGCGAGAAAAAAACAAGTGATCATGGTAGATCACAATGAAAAATCGCAAGCAGTAGATGGAATTGAAGAGGCAGAAATCTTAGAGATCATTGATCATCACAGATTAGGAAGTCTGGAAACAGTTGGACCTGTGTACTTTAGAAATCAGCCAGTAGGTTGTACTGCAACAATCATCTACGATATGTATCGTGAAAATAACATTGTGCCAGATAAGACTATGGCAGCGTTACTTTGTTCGGCAATCATTTCAGATACATTGTTGTTCCGCTCACCAACATGTACATTGGTTGATAGAGCTTCGGCAGAAGAACTGGCTAGAATTGCAGAAATCAATATGGAAGAGCTTGCACAAAATATGTTCCAAGCAGGAAGTAATTTAAAAGGAAAGACAGCAGAAGAAATCTGCTTCCAAGATTTTAAACATTTTACAGTTGGAGATGTAAAATTTGGAGTAGGCCAGATCAATTCTATGAGTGGAGAAGAACTGATAGAGATCAAAGAAAAGTTATTACCTTATTTGAGCAATGCAGCATTGAATCAAAAATTAGATATGGTATTTTTCATGTTAACAAATATTATCGAAGAATCAACAGAGTTGCTATGTTATGGAAAAGGTGCGAAAGAACAAGTACTGGAAGCATTTGATTTACCAATGGATACAGACGATGTACATTTGGCAGGTGTTGTATCGCGTAAGAAACAGTTAATTCCAACCTTTGTCATTTCATTGCAGCAATAGGAGGCGTTATGGCAAAACAAACTTGGAAACCGGGAAATATGATTTATCCACTTCCAGCTGTTATGGTTAGCTGCGGAAAATCATCGGGTGAAACAAATATTATCACAGTGGCATGGACTGGAACAATCTGTACAAATCCAGCAATGCTTTATATTTCTGTCAGACCAGAAAGACATTCATATCAGATGATCAAAGAGTCTGGAGAATTTGTTGTGAATCTTACAACGGAAGATTTGGCATTTGCAACAGACTATTGTGGGGTACGTTCAGGAAAAGATGTGGATAAGTGGAAAGAAATGAAGCTGACACGTGGAAAAGCCAATGAACTTCAATATGCTCCAATCATTGAAGAATGTCCAGTAAATATTGAGTGTAAGGTGGAAGAGGTAAAAGAACTTGGAAGCCACCATATGTTTATTGCGAAAGTTGTATCGGTTCAGGTGAGTGATGAGTATATGGATGAAACAGGAAAATTCTGTTTGAATGAGACAGGATTACTAGCATATTCACATGGAGAATATCTTGGACTAGGAGAAAAGATTGGTACATTTGGATATAGTGTAAAAAAGAAAAAATAATTTTTATGCCAGCAGGATGATCTGCTGGCAGTTTTTGTGTTACAATATAGTCAAAGCATTATATTTCTAAAGTTCTAGCGAAAAATCGCATCTTAATCATATCTATGTTCATATAGAAGAAATCCCAATGCTTTTATTTTCACAAAATAATTGCAGAGAGGATTTTAGTTATGAGAAAGCCTCCTGCGCAAAATCAAAGGAGGATAATAGATGAAGAAACATTTTATTATGAGTCCAAAGGTGGACTATTGCTTTAAAGAATTAATGGAAGATGAAGATGTGAGAAAAGGATTTATTGCAGCAGTACTTCATATTTCACCAGATGAAATTATCAATACGGAACTACTTCCAACGCATCTTCGAAAGGAACATGAAAATGACAAGTTAGGAATACTTGATGTGAGAGTTCTTTTAAATAAAGAAATACAGATTGATATGGAGATTCAATTATCGCCATTTAAATTGTGGTCAGAGCGATCGATATTTTATCTCGGTAAAATGTATGTAGGACAGTTTCAAAAAGGACAAGATTACAATGCTGTCAAAAAATGTATTCATGTGGGAATTTTAGATTTTGAATTGTTTAAGGAAGATGAAGAATATGATTCGGTCTTTCATTTGTGGGAAGATCATAGAGATAGAATGTACAGTGACAAATTAGAGATACATATTTTGGAACTACCGAAAGTTAGAAAAAAGCAATATCCAGAGACTGAATTGTTAAAGTGGATACAATTTATTAATGCTGAGCGAGAGGAGGAATTTGAGATGTTAGCAAAAAATGATAATTATATGGAAAAAGCGTATGAGAGACTGCGTTGTATCAGTGCGGATGAACAGAAACAATTAGACTATGAAGCGAGACTTATTGCAACCATGGATCACAACTATTTGATGCAGTATAACCGAGAAGAAGGTGTGAAAGAAGGAATCAAAGAAGGAATCAAAGAGGGTATGGTGAGAACATTAAAGGAATTGGGTATTTCAAAGGGAGAGTCAATTGTTAAAGTAATGGAAAAATTTGAGATGCAGAAAGACGATGCGACAAAATTAGTTGAATTGTATTGGGATTAGGCGAGTGGAAAAACGCTCCTTTCTAAGAAACTGTTTACTTGGAAAGGAGCATGTTTTTTTATAGGTTATTCAATTTTAAGCGGAAGATTCTCTTTAATAAAACAATACAGATGAAGACTGCAACAATTTCGGCAAGTGGATATGCCCACCATACCATGTGAAGCCCAAAGACCTTTGCAAAAAAGAAGGCAATTGGAATGATCACGAAAAGTTGTCTGCAGGCAGACATGATCAATGTGTAGACTCCGTTTCCAAGTGCTTGAAAAACAGAACCACTGACAATACAGAACCCTGCAAAGATAAAACTAATGCTGATTTTGCGAAGAGCACTGACACCAATTGCTAACATGTTCTCAGAAGCATCAAACATCAATAGAAGATGCTCTGGAAGTGTTTGGAAAACAAGCATACCCACGATCATAATGCTGATAGCGATAATGACACTTAGTTTGAAGGTGTCATAAATACGTTTTTTGTTGCGTGCACCGTAGTTGAAAGCGATAATTGGAATCATACCGTTTGTGAGTCCGAATACTGGCATAAATACAAAACTTTGCAGTTTGAAATAAATACCGAGAACGGTAGCAGCTGTTGCAGAGAACATTAATAAAATATTATTCATTGCAAATGTTGTGACGGAACCGATAGATTGCATGATAATGGATGGAATTCCAATTTTATAAATATTGCTGATCACACGTTTGTCTGGACGAAAACCTTTCAGACTAACATTGATTTCCTTGTTGTATCTATGATTGCAAATAACAGCGATCACAACAGCGATAATCTGCCCAATAACAGTGGCTAAAGCAGCACCAGCAACTTCCAGACGTGGAAATCCAAATAATCCAAAGATTAAAATCGGATCTAAAATGATGTTGATGATAGCACCAATTCCCTGTGTGATCATATTAAAGATCGTCCTTCCGGTAGACTGCATCAAACGCTCGAATGTAATCTGTAGGAAGATTCCAATTGAGATAATTGTGATAATAGACATATAATCTGTGCCGTATTGGATGATCAAAGCATCATCTGTTTGCATTGAAAAGAATAATTTAGAGCAGAAAATACCAAACACAGCAAAGATAAGATAGCTGCAGACTGCAAGAAAAATACCATTTTTCCCAATGCTGTTTGCTTCTTCATAATTGTGCTCTCCGAGACTTTTGGATAAAAGTGCATTTACGCCGACACCTGTCCCAGCAGCAACTGCAATCATAAGGTTTTGAATAGGAAAGGCAAGAGAAACAGCGGTTAATGCTTCTTCACTTAACTGCGCTACGAAAATACTGTCTACAATATTATAGAATGCTTGCACCAGCATGGATAGGATCATAGGCAGCGACATCGTTATTAATAATTTAGGAATCGGCATAATTCCCATTTTATTTTCTTTTACGATTGTATCCGACATAAAATTTCCTCCTAATGTATATATATTCAACTCTTCTATTTTATCATTTGCTATATACATATGCAATAAGAAGGATACATATAATAGAAATAATGTAGACAGCGGGAGTGAGGCTGTTTGAAATATAGGAAACAAGTTTTTGGTATGCTGGTGCTATGTTTGGTAGGGAGCGGAACCATATATACTATCCAAAATAAAAAATCTATGTCAGAAGTAGTGGAAATACAATCAACAGAAGAGAAAAAACAGATTGCGATCACCTTTGATGATGGACCAAGTTTGTATACAGAAGAATTATTGGATGGACTTTTAAAAAGGAATGTAAAGGCATCTTTTTTTCTGATTGGAAATAAAGTGGAAGAATTTCCAGATATTGTAAAACGTGAAAAAGAGGAAGGGCATTTGATCGGAAATCATACGTATAGTCATGTAGATATTTCGAAAGTCAGTGAAGATATGGCAAAGGAAGAGCTAGGGAAAACAAATCAAGCACTTGAAAATATATTAGGTGAAGGAACAATTTATGTCAGGCCGCCATTTGGGATCCGACAGAAAAAATTAGAATCGGAATTAGAATTGATACCAGTAATGTGGAGCATTGATCCACTGGATTGGACAACAGAAAATGTGACGGAAATTGTAAATAAAGTAGTGACGGAAGCGGATGAAAATGATATTATTTTGATGCATGACTGTTATAAAAGTTCGGTGGAAGCTGCATTACGGATTATTGACATTTTGCAGAAAGAGAACTTTGAGTTTGTAACAGTAGAAGAACTTTTAATAAGATAGGAATGAGAATAGATATGACACATACATTTTCTAGAACAGAATTGTTAATTGGAGAAGATGGATTAAAGGCTTTGCAGAATGCAACAGTAATGGTGCTCGGCGTAGGCGGTGTGGGCTCGCATTGCATCGAAGCCCTTGCACGTTCAGGAGTAGGCTGTTTGATTCTGGTAGATAACGATACAGTGAGTTTAACAAATATCAATCGTCAATCAATTGCGTATCACAGCACAGTTGGGGAGTACAAGACGAAATTGATGAAGGACCGTATTCAAGACATCAGTCCACAGACAGAGGTCATCACATATGAAACATTTATTTTACCGGAAAATCTTCAAGAGGTTTTTACAAAGAAGGTAGATTATATTGTAGATGCTATCGACACAGTCACTGCAAAGCTTGCAGTGATCGTGTATGCAAAAGAACACGAAATTCCAATAATCAGTTGTATGGGAACCGGAAATAAATTGCATCCCGAATTATTTCAAATTGCAGATATTTCGAAAACATCGGTTTGTCCGCTATGCAAGGTGATGCGAAAAGAATTAAAAGAACGTGGGATCAAGCATGTGAAAGTGCTGTATTCACAAGAAAAACCAATCTCAGTGACAGGAAGATCAACAGGAGAAGACCCAGGGAAAAGAAGAGCATTACCAGGAAGTATTTCCTTCGTGCCTCCGGTGGCAGGTCTCATTATTGCAGGAGAAGTCATTCGTGAGATTGCAAATGTAGAATAGGAGTGTAAGGGACATGGATCTATTTGATTATATGCGAGAAAAAACAAGCCAGAAAGAATCGCCACTTGCGTCACGTCTTCGTCCGACAACATTGGAAGAAGTGGTAGGACAACAGCATATTATTGGAAAAGATAAATTGCTGTATCGTGCAATCAAGGCAGACAAGCTTGGATCGCTTATTTTTTACGGACCACCAGGGACAGGTAAGACAACTCTAGCTAAGGTGATTGCAAATACAACAAGTGCAGAATTTCAACAAATCAATGCTACTGTTGCTGGCAAAAAAGATATGGAAGAAGTAGTTCAGAAGGCCAAAAATAATAAAGGAATGTATGGAAAGAAAACAATCCTATTCGTAGATGAAATTCACCGTTTCAATAAAGGACAGCAAGATTATCTACTACCATTTGTAGAAGATGGGACACTGATCTTGATTGGTGCTACAACAGAAAATCCTTACTTTGAGGTGAATGGTGCGTTGATTTCTAGATCCAGTGTGTTTGAATTGAAACCACTTGAAAAAGATGACGTGAAGACGTTGCTGAAGAGAGCGGTTTATGATGAACAGAAAGGAATGGGAAGTTATCGGGCTGAGGTAACAGAAGAAGCACTAGAATTCTTAGCAGACATTTCAGGTGGAGATGCTAGAAATGCACTAAATGCAATTGAACTTGGAATTTTGACAACAGAACGCAGTGAAGATGGAAAAATACATATTACAATTGAAGTGGCAGAGGAATGCATTCAGAAAAGAGTAGTGCGATATGATAAGACAGGAGATAATCATTACGATACCATCTCAGCGTTTATCAAAAGCCTGCGTGGTTCTGATCCGGATGCGGCTGTGTATTATTTAGCAAAAATGCTGTATGCAGGGGAGGATATCAAATTCATTGCAAGACGAATGATGATCTCGGCATCGGAAGATGTGGGAAACGCTGATCCAAATGCACTTACTGTTGCAGTATCAGCAGCACAGGCAGTAGAACGGATTGGGATGCCGGAAGCACGCATTATTTTAGCACAGGCAGCTACTTATATCGCATGTGCGCCGAAAAGCAATGCATCCTATATGGCAATTGACCGAGCGTTTGAAAATGTAAAACAGTTTAAAACAACAGTTCCAGTACATTTGCAAGATGCACATTATAAAGGTGCTTCAAAGCTAGGGCATGGAATCGGATATAAATATGCACATGATTATCCAAATCACTACGTGCAGCAACAATATCTTCCGGATGAAATCAAAGAAATGAAATTCTATGAGCCAACTGAGATGGGATATGAGAAACAAATCAAAGAACATTTAGAAAAACTGAAATAAAAAAACGGGACATTGGCAAGAATAGCCAATGTCCCGTTTGTGATCTTACAGTAAATGCTGCATGATCTGCGCATAAATTTCTTGATGGCGGCGTGTCCAGTTATTTGCAACGTGAACTGCTTCTTCCTCGTTTGGAACAGTGATCGTCAAATCGATAAGAGGAGAACCTCCTTCGATGATCTGACAACGCACAGAAAAATCAAGAGAATTGTTTTGATAATAATCTGATTTGACAGAAACTTCATTGCGAAGTTCATAACGTTTCTCTACAAGAAATGCGTCAATTTCTGAACGGATTGCAGTGGAAATGTTATTTCCAAAAAACTGAATTGTTTCTTCCCCTTCAGAAGTAAGATGATAAAGTGTACGATTATGAGTTGTTTCTTCTCGGATTAAATTGGCTTCTACCATTTCAGATAAAGCTTGCTGCAAAGTAAAATAAGTTGTGTATCCTTTATCAAGGATAAATTCTGAGATTTGTCCATTTGTGAGAGGAAAATCAAGCTTATCTAACATATAAAGCACAATTAATTTATAGAGTGTAAATGATTCTGACATAAATACTCCTTTCCTTGCCATATATCATGGTCTTTGAAATATTTTTGGATACTATTTAGAACCAGACGTTTATTACAAGTCCATAGAGGAGCAATCAACAAAGGCTTTGGTCCATCACCGGTCAGACGATGAATTACAATATCTGGGCGCAGGTGAGAGATGAGAGTACCTAAAAGCTCCATATACTCATCCAAATCAGGAAGAGGAAAAGGCGTGTTCTCGTAATATGTTCCTAAGTCAGTATACTTCAATATATGCAATAATTGTAATTTTATTCCATCTATTGGCATGCGGTTCAAATAAGAAATGGTTTCCAACATGTGTGCAGTTGTCTCATTTGGAAGGCAAAGGATAGTATGCACGATGATCGAAACACCAATTCTATTCAAATCATAAACGGCTTTTTCAAAAACGTCAAGTTCATACCCACGTCTGATAAAGTCAGCACTTTCTTTGTGGATCGTCTGTAATCCAAGTTCAATCCAAACAGGCTTGATCTTATTCAAACGTTCCAGTAAATGCAGAATTTCATCGGACAGGCAATCTGGTCTGGTAGCAATGGACAGCACCTTTACATCTGGCTCCGAAATTGCTTCCATGAAAATCTTTTCCAAATAGGAAACGGGCGCATAGGTGTTGGTGTAGGCTTGAAAATAGGCGATATAGCCAGAACCAGTATGTTTTTTGGAAACAAGCTCTTTTCCGTAGGCGAGCTGCGATTTGATAGAAGCGTTTCGGCTTCCAGCAAAGTCACCGGATCCTCCTGCACTGCAAAAAATGCAGCCACGGTTTCCGAGAGAACCATCTCGGTTTGGACAAGTCATACCTCCGTCGAGGGCGAGCTTGTAAAGCTTTTCGCCAAAAGTTTGTTTGATATAATAATCTAGAGAATAGTATCTCTTTTCTCCCCAGCGCCTCATAAGATACATTCCTTTATAGCAGAACTAACAGCATTTGCAACACGAGGATCAAAGGCTTCTGGAAGAATATGGATTTCGCTCAATTCATCTTCTGGAACAAGATTTGCAATGGCGTGTGCAGCAGCTAGTTTCATTTCTTCGGTGATCTGCTGTGCTCGCCCTTCTAAGGCACCTTTGAAGATACCAGGGAAGGCGATTACGTTGTTCACTTGATTTGGAAAATCAGATCTTCCTGTGCCAACTACTTTGGCGCCTGCTTCAAGTGCTAGGTCAGGCATGATCTCAGGAACAGGATTTGCCATTGCGAAAAGAATAGCATCTTTGTTCATAGAAGAGACCATTTCTTTTGTAACAATATTGGGTGCAGAAACACCTATGAAAATATCTGCATTTTTCAAGGCATCAGATAAAAGACCTGTTTCTTGGTTGGGGTTGGTACGTGTTACCATTTCCTTTTGCATCCAATTAAGATGTTCAGAAGAATTGGAAAGAATACCATTAATATCGCACAGGATCACATTGGTAAAACCATAATTTAAAAGTAGTTTTGTAATAGCAATGCCGGCAGAACCAGCGCCATTTACTACAACTTTGCACGTTTCCTTTTCTTTTTTTACCACTTTTAGTGCATTCATGATGCCTGCAAGCACTACAATAGCGGTCCCATGTTGGTCATCGTGAAAAACAGGGATATCAAGAAGTTTTTTTAAACGTTCTTCTATTTCAAAGCAGCGAGGTGCGGAAATATCTTCCAGATTAATTCCACCAAATGCAGGTGCGATATTTACGATCGTCTGAATGATCTCTTCTGTATCTTGTGTGTCTAAGCAAATAGGTACAGCATTGATTCCACCAAATTCTTTAAATAATACTGCTTTTCCCTCCATAACAGGCATTGCTGCAAGTGGTCCGATATTTCCAAGACCAAGAACAGCACTGCCATCAGAAATAACGGCAATCGTATTTGCTTTCATAGTGTATTTATAAACGTTATCTGGTTCAGATGCAATTACTTTACAAGGTTCTGCTACACCAGGAGTATAAGCCAAAGCCAAATCTTCGCGGGAATTTACGTGTGATTTAGAAGTTGTTTCGATTTTCCCATTCCAAAGTGCGTGTAATTCTAGTGATTTTTCGTTGATTGTCATAAAGTCACTTCCTTCTAATTGATATGCAATATCATATCATTCTAAGAAAATCAAATCAACAAGGAAAAAGGACTTTCTTTTCTGAAAAAAGTATTGTATAATACCAAAATAAATCAGTGTCACTTCAGACAAATATCCCAGTAAACATGTTAGTTTCATATAGAAAGGGTTGAAATATGAGAGAAAAGTATGAATCTCTGCCAGTAGCAACATTACGAGAATTGGCGAAGGCAAGAGACCTTAAAGGGACAAGCACAATGAAAAAAGCAGAACTTATTGAGCTTATGCTAGAGCAAGATGAAAAAGATAAAATAAAGACTGAAAAAGAAAAAGCAGGATCAATTGATATCGATCAACTAGACAGTGGTGAGATGGCACATGGTATCTTAGAAGTAATGCCAGATGGATTTGGCTTCATTCGAAGTGATAACTATTTGCCAGGAGAAAATGATGTATATGTAGCTCCATCACAAATTCGTCGTTTTGGACTCAAGACAGGTGATATTATCAGTGGCAATACACGTGTGAAATCACAACAGGAAAAGTTCAGTGCACTATTATATGTAACAAAAATTAATGGAATGCCAGCATCAGAAGCGTGCAAAAGAGGAAACTTTGAAGATATGACACCGATTTTTCCAGACGAAAGACTTTGCTTGGAAAATGGAAAGAGCAGTACAGCAATGAGAATTGTGGATTTACTATCGCCAATTGGAAAGGGACAACGTGGGATGATTGTTTCTCCGCCAAAAGCAGGTAAGACAACGCTCTTAAAGCAAGTAGCACAGTCTGTATTGAAAAATAATCCAGAAATGCACATTTTGATCCTATTAATTGATGAACGTCCAGAAGAAGTAACAGATATTAAGGAAGCGATCGTTGGTCAAAATGTAGAAGTTATTTACTCTACATTTGATGAGCTGCCAGAACGCCATAAGCGTGTATCTGAGATGGTAGTGGAACGTGCAAAACGTCTTGTAGAACATAAGAAAGATGTTATGATCTTACTCGATAGTATTACACGTCTTGCAAGAGCATATAACTTAACAGTGACTCCAAGCGGCAGAACATTGTCTGGTGGTCTTGATCCAGCTGCACTTCATATGCCAAAGCGTTTCTTTGGAGCAGCTAGAAATATGAGAGAAGGTGGAAGTCTTACAATCCTTGCAACTGCATTGGTAGATACAGGAAGCAAATTAGATGATGTTGTATATGAAGAATTTAAAGGAACAGGAAACATGGAACTTGTATTAGATAGAAAATTACAAGAAAAACGAGTATTTCCTGCAATTGACATTCCAAAATCAGGAACACGCCGAGAAGATTTATTATTGACTGCAGAAGAATTGGAAGCGGTTACTATTATGCGAAAAGCGCTAAATGGAATGAAATCGGATGAAGCGGTAGATAATATCTTAAATATGTTTGCAAGAACAGAGAATAATAAGGAATTTGTTCAAATGGTAAAGAAAACAAAATTCTTATAGAAAAAAGTTAATAGAAAAACTTGCAAAGATAAAAAAACTATGTTACAATATGAAAGCTGTTTAAAAGTAGAAATCATCGCGGGCATCGTTTGAGATGTACATAGCAGACGATGGCCTACGCACAAATAAAATTAAAGAGGTGAAAATCATGAGAGAAGGAATCCATCCAGAATACCATCAAGCAACAGTAACTTGTAACTGTGGAAACACATTCGTAACAGGTTCTACAAAATCTGAAATTCATACAGAAATCTGTTCAAAATGTCATCCATTCTACACAGGACAACAAAAAGCTACTCAAGCTCGTGGACGTGTAGATAAGTTTAACAAGAAATACGGAATTCAAGAATAATAGAAATCCAAAGTTACGGGTTGAGGTTAATACCTCAGCCCGTATTTTTAGTTTGAAGGAGTCTGTCGAGAAAGACTCTTAGTATAGAAAGTAAGGTGAGTCTTATGAAATCTTCCAATATTGGAGGACAAGCTGTATTAGAAGGCATTATGATGAAAAATGGTGATCAATATGCAGTCGCAGTGCGAAAACCAGATGGTGAAATTGAAGTTAGTAAAAGCAGATACAAAAGTAATCCTAAATTGGACAAAGTGAAAAAAATTCCATTTGTAAGAGGTGGATTTAACTTTATAGATTCTCTTATATTAGGGATGAAAACATTGTCATTTTCTGCTAGTTTTTATGAGGAAGAAGACAAAACAACAACTGTGTCAAAGGAAGAAGCAGAGAAACAAAAGAAAAAAGAAGATACAATCATGGCAGTTGTAATGGTATGTTCCGTAATTTTAGCAATGGGGTTGTTTATGGTGCTGCCATATTTGATTTCTAACTTATTTGCAAAAATAATCCCATCACGTATGGTAAGAAGTATTTTAGAAGCAGTCGTAAGACTAGGGTTATTTGTTGCTTACATAGTTGGTATTACATTTATGGAAGACATTAAACGTACATTTATGTATCATGGGGCAGAACATAAATGTATTAATTGCATTGAAAATGGTTGGGAACTTAACGTAGAAAATGTAAGAAAAAGTTCGAAGGAGCATAAACGTTGCGGAACAAGCTTCTTATTCTTTGTTGTGATTGTAAGCATTATTGTATGTTTTTTTATAACAACGGAATCTCCTGTATTGCGAATCGTAATCCGTATTGCACTACTTCCAGTTATTGCAGGTATTTCATATGAATTGATCCGTTTGGCAGGAAGCAGTGACAATCCAGTGGTTAATTTACTAAGCAAACCAGGAATGATGTTACAGCATTTAACTACAAAGGAACCAACAGACGATATGATTGAAGTGGCAATCAGAGCGGTAGAAGAAGTATTTGATTGGAAAGCGTACTTAGAAGAAAATTTTGGAGAAAAGTAACATGACTTTACAAGAAGCGAATAAATATGGTGAAGAGCTATTA
Organism: uncultured Faecalimonas sp.; assembly: GCA_964440185.1. GTDB lineage: Bacteria > Bacillota > Clostridia > Lachnospirales > Lachnospiraceae > Faecalimonas. The sequence goes on from CAYTRJ010000007.1 coordinate 25,476, forward strand.
CAGCAGGCAGGAATTACAGATGCAGCGATTGATGCATGGTATCTGCTAGAATACGTGACAGGAATCAATCGTGCTATGTATTTTTTGAATATGCAAAAGCAGTTATCGGAAACAGAGCAAAAACAGTATCTGACCTATTTAGAACAAAGAAAAAATCATATTCCACTGCAGCATATTACAGGTGTACAGGAATTTATGGGAATGGAATTTATGGTAAATGAATATGTGCTGGTTCCAAGACAAGATACAGAAATTTTGGTAGAAGAAGCGCTGAAAGTGCTGAAACCAGGAATGAACGTACTGGATATGTGTACTGGATCAGGCTGTATCATCATCAGTCTTTCTAAGATAGGTAAGATAGAAGGAACAGGTGTTGACATCTCAGAGGAAGCATTAGATGTGGCAAAGAGAAACAATGCGAATTTAGATGCTGGTGTGACATGGATTCAAAGTGATTTGTTCGAAAATGTAGAGAAATGTTATGATATGATCGTGTCAAACCCACCATATATCCGAACTTCTGTCATTGAAGAATTGAAAGAAGAAGTGAAATTTCATGATCCATATATTGCATTAGATGGGAAAGAGGACGGCCTATATTTTTATAGAAAAATTGTAGCGGAAAGTGCAAGGTATCTAAAAAATAATGGGATGCTATACTTTGAAATCGGTCACGATCAGGGACAGGATGTAAAAAAGCTAATGGAAGAGGCTGGATTTTCAGATGTTATGATAAAAAAGGACTTAGCAGGTCTTGACCGAGTGGTGTTTGGCAGATATAATTAATAAGGTTATAGAGAAAGAGTTATTGTTAAATAATGGAGGATAAAACATGTTTGATAGATTAGACGATTTACTAGTTCGTTATGAAGAACTTATGAATGAGTTACAAGAACCAGATGTGGCAAATGACCCAAATCGTTTTCGTAAATTAATGAAAGAACAATCAGATTTAGCACCTATTGTAGATGCATATACAGAATACAAGAATGCAAAGCAAGCAATCATTGATAGTGAAGAAATGCTTGAAATGGAATCAGACGAAGAAATGCGTGAAATGGCAAAAGAAGAATTATATGAGTCAAAGAAACGTGTAGAAGAATTGGAACAAGAGTTAAAGATTCTTCTTCTTCCAAAAGACCCTAATGATGATAAGAATATCATGGTAGAAATCCGTGCAGGTGCAGGTGGGGATGAATCTGCATTATTTGCTGCTGAAATTTATCGTATGTATTCACACTATGCAGAAAGTAAGCGTTGGAAAACAGAATTGATTTCTGTAAGTGAAAATGGAATTGGTGGCTTCAAAGAAGTTGTATTTATGGTAAGTGGAGAAAGCGTTTATTCACGTATGAAATACGAAAGTGGTGTGCATCGTGTTCAACGTGTTCCTGAAACTGAATCAGGTGGACGTATTCATACATCAACAATTACAGTTGCTGTTATGCCAGAGGCAGAAGAAGTAGACGTTGTAATCGACGATAAAGATATTCGTATTGATGTAATGCGTGCATCGGGAAATGGTGGTCAATGTGTCAACACAACTGACTCTGCGGTACGTTTAACACATATGCCAACAGGTATTGTGATTTATAGCCAGACAGAAAAATCACAATTACAAAATAAAGAAAAAGCGTTCCGTTTACTTCGTTCTAAATTGTATGAATTAGAATTAGAAAAACAACAATCAGCGGAAGCAGAAGCAAGAAGAAGCCAAATTGGTACAGGAGATCGTTCAGAAAAAATCAGAACATACAATTTCCCACAAGGACGTGTAACAGAACATCGTATCAAATTGACTTTATATAAGATTGATAATATTATGAATGGTGACATTGATGAAATTATCGATAGCTTAATCGCAGCAGATCAAGCAGCAAAATTAGCAAATATGAATGAATAAAATGACAAGAGGAAGCCAATTTGCTTCCTCTTTTTTGGTGCATAGTATACTTGTCCATAAAAGTTTTTCGATTTATAATAAGAATATATGAAAAAAGAATAGGAATGAAGAATATGAAAAAGAATCTAAAAAAATTATTTGGATACTATAAACCATATAAATTATTGTTCTTTAGCGATATGTTTTTTGCAATGATTGGGGCAGCAGTGACACTTGTGATACCATTGATCGTGCGCTATATCACAAATGAAGTAATTTATTTGGAAATGCAGGAGGCGGTAAAAACGATTGCTATTCTGGGCGGAGTGATGTTTCTTCTTGTAGCAATTGAGTATGGATGCAATTACTTTATGATCTATTATGGGCATATGATGGGTGTGCAGATGGAAGCAAATATGAAGAAAGATTTATTTGCACATTATCAAAAAATGTCTTTTTCCTTCTTCAATAACCGAAAAGTAGGGGAATTATTATCACGAGTGACTAGCGATCTGTTCGATATCACAGAATTATTGCATCATGGTCCTGAAGATGTGGTGATTTCGATTATTAAAATTGTTGGTGCATTTATTATCTTATGGAGAATCAATGGTTCTTTAACAGTCGTAACTTTTGGATTTTTGCCAATTATGTTACTATTTGCTTTTTATTTCAACTTAAAAATGAAGAAAGCATTTAAGCGCAATCGAGCTAAGATTGCAGATATCAATAGTCAGATTGAAGACAGCTTATCTGGTGTACGTGTAGTAAAATCATTTGCAAATGAGGCAATTGAAATTGACAAGTTCCAACAAGGAAATGAAAATTATATTGCATCGAAGCGAGATAGTTATCGATATATGGCGGGCTATCATTCTGGCTTTACAGCAATGACGACATTGATTACGGTGATCACGATCTTAGCGGGAGTCAATTTTATGACATCTGGAACAATTGCAGTTGCAGACTTGATTACATTTTTATTGTATATTAACAATTTTATAGAACCGATTAAGAAGCTAATGAATTTTACAGAGATGTTCCAAAACGGATATTCTGGATTTGAACGTTTTATGGAGCTGATGGAAGTAGAACCTGATATAAAAAATGATGCAAATGCAATTTCGATAGAGAATGTAAAAGGAGATATTTCTTTTGAAAATGTATCATTTCATTATGATGAAGACGAAGAAATGGTATTAAATCAAATTAACCTAGATGTGAAAGCTGGGCAATATATGGCGTTAGTAGGACCTTCCGGAGTAGGGAAAACGACTTTATGCAATTTGATCCCTAGATTTTTTGAAGTTTCAGAGGGAACAATTAAAATTGATGGAATGGATATCCGAAAGATGGATATACAAAGTCTTCGTACCCAGATTGGAATCGTGCAGCAAGATGTGTATTTGTTTGCAGGAACCATTATGGAAAATATTCGCTATGGAAAGCCAGATGCTTCAGACGAAGAAGTTATGGAAGCAGCAAAACATGCTAATGCACATGAATTTATTATGAGTTTTCCAAAGGGATATCAGACAGATATTGGACAGCGAGGCGTGAAATTGTCTGGAGGACAAAAACAACGATTATCAATTGCAAGAGTATTTTTGAAAAATCCGCCAATTTTAATTTTTGATGAAGCAACATCTGCACTAGATAATGAAAGTGAACATGTAGTGCAGCAATCCATGGAAGTGCTGGCAAAGAACCGCACTACATTTGTGATTGCACATCGCCTTTCAACAATTCGAAATGCAGAGCGTATTTTAGTATTAACAGAAAAAGGGATTGAAGAAGAAGGCACCCACGAAGAGTTGTTAGAAAAAAATGGAGCATATGCTTCTTTATATCAAATGCAATTCCGCTAAATAGAGTCAAAGGGAGAAGAATGGATGCAGAAAGTAGTATTTAAACGAACAGAACTGGAAGACCGAGAACTGATGCAATCGTATTTTAAAAGATTTCCGAGTAGAAGCTGCGAGAGGACTTTTGCAAATTCATTACTATGGTCAAGATTTTATAATGTAACATTTGCTGTAATCGAAGATACATTAGTTTTTCGCTCAGAGGGTGAACAGACAGCATTTACCTATCCGATAGGTGAAAAAAGCCAGGTGAAAAAAGCACTAGAATTTTTGGAAGAATTTACAAAGGAACGAGAAATTCCGTTTCTATTATATAATGTAACACCAGAGGAATTTGAACAATTAGAAAGCTGGTGGCCACAGCGATTTGAAATTGAGTATGACAGAAGTCTTGCAGATTATGTATATGAATCTGAAAAATTAGCAACACTGTCGGGGAAAAAATTACATGCGAAAAGAAACCATATCAATAAATTTAAAGCGACTGTAGAAAATTGGAGTTACGAGCCTATGACAGAGGAAAATTTGGAAGAGTGTTTCCAAATGGGACTAAAATGGAGGGGCGATAATTGTGTGGAACATAGTGGAGAAAAACGTGCAGAGATGTGTGTGACGTTGAACTCTTTACGATTGTTTCGGGAATTAGAATTGGTTGGAGGTGTTCTACGTGTGGATGGTGAAGTGGTTGCATTTACAATCGGTGAGCCGATCAGCGAGGATACTTTTGTAGTTCATATTGAAAAGGCGTATGCTGATCTGCAGGGAGCATATCCGATGATCAATCAGCAATTTGTGGAACATGAGTGTATGCAATATAAGTATGTTAATAGAGAAGAAGACACAGGAGCAGAAGGGCTTCGAAAAGCTAAGTTATCTTATCGTCCTATTTTCTTGGTAGAGAAAGGACTTGTAAAGGAGAGGGTGTAGATGATAGCAAAAAAAATGCAGGATATGGTGTCAAACAGCTCGGCAATTCGAGCAATGTTTGAAGAAGGAAATCGTCTGGCAAAGATTTATGGACCTGAAAATGTATATGATTTCAGTCTGGGTAATCCCAATGTTCCAGCACCGGTGGCGGTAAAGGACGCATTGCTTGAAATCCTAGAAGAGGAGGATGCGGTGAAATTACATGGATATACAAGCAGCAATGCAGGATATCCAGAGGTACGTTCAGCAGTTGCACAATCATTGAATGAACGTTTTCAAACAGCATTCACAGAAAAAAATATCATAATGACAGTAGGAGCGGCAGGCGGATTAAATGTGGCATTGAAGATCCTGTTAAATCCAGGAGACGAAGTTATTACGTTTGCACCATACTTTGGAGAATATCGAAGTTATGTATCAAACTTTGACGGAAAGCTGATTGCAATTTCTCCAGATACAGCTACTTTTCAGCCGAAGTTGGATGAATTCGCAGAGAAGCTTACGGCAAAGACAAAAGCAGTGATCGTGAATACACCCAATAATCCAACCGGAGTTGTATATTCAGAAGAGACTATTCAAAAAATGGCGCAGATCATGGAAGAAAAGCAGAAAGAATTTGGAACAGAGATTTATTTGATCTCAGATGAACCCTATCGTGAACTTGCTTACGATGGAGTAGAGGTTCCATATCTGACAAAATATTATCGAAACACGATCGTTGGCTATTCTTACAGTAAATCATTATCTTTACCGGGAGAACGTATTGGATATCTTGTGATACCAGATGAAGCAGCAGACAGTGACGATATGATTGCCGCAGCAGGTGTAGCAACTCGCATTTTGGGTTTTGTAAATGCACCGACCTTACAGCAAAAATTGATCGCAAAATGTTTGAATGAGAAAACAGATATTTCTTATTATGATAGAAATCGTGAAGCTTTGTATCAAGGATTAACAAAGTTAGGATTGGAATGTGTAAAGCCAGAAGGCGCATTTTATCTATTTGTAAAATCGCCAATAGATGATGAAAAAGAATTTTGTGAGCTAGGGAAAGCGCATCATATATTAATGGTGCCAGGAAGTTCTTTTGGGTGTGCAGGATATGTACGTTTGGCATATTGTGTATCTTATGAAACAATTATAAATGCGTTGCCAAAATTCGAGGAACTTATGAGAAAATTAGCATAAAAAGAGGAGAATCTTATCAAATATTGAATGATAGGATTCTCCATTTATTTTTGCATCTTTTCATCTCTAAGCTGTAATAATTGCAAATACTTTAGAGCATCTTTTTTAGATTGTAATTTTAAGGAACGATAAGTAAGAAGCACTTCACAATCAAGAGCACTTTCATTGGGAACACCTTTGACTTCCGCCTGAGTCCCAGTGATCAGAAAATCAATGGAAACACCAAAAAAATCAGCAATCTTTTCTAATTTTTCGTAATCTGGCTGATGATGCTTTGTTTCATAACCAGCAATTGTTGCGCGAGATACTTGAAGATAATCTGCTAACTGTTCTTGTGTTACGTTTTGTTGATCTCTTAGATTTCTTAAGTTGTTTGAAAAGTTCATTGATTACCTCCTTCTACATATGGACTATTTTAACAAGTGTTTTATGAAAAAACTCGAAAGGTGCCGAATATCAACTAAAATGGATAAAAAGACAATAAACGGAACAACAAGGAAAAGCGTTGACATCAAATCAGAAAATTCATATAATTTAAGAATAGTAAGCTTGAGAGGTGAAAGAATGCAATTAAAGGTGAAAGACGAAGAAAAAAGAAGTAAAGCTTGGTCAATTGTGATGCTAACATCTACAATTATTATTATATTGGTTGGCGTGTTTTTTATAACAAATAGTATTACTAGGAATCCATTAGAAGGAAAATGGGTTGCACAAGAAAATGGATACTATATGGAAGTTTTAGATGAAAATAAAATGAAAGTGACAGGAGAAGGGCTGTTTGACGGTGTATATACAGAAGTAGATCTGTGTTATACAATTGATAAGCAATCCAAAATACTAACAATCAAATCAGATCCAGAAGCATATGAGAATGCTGCAAGTGCAGCGAGAGGAAAGTTGACTGCACAAGAAATTGACAGTGCATTGCAGGAAATGGTGACAGCATTTGATTATAGTTTGGATCAAGATACTTTGACATTGACAGAACGTGAATATGGAGATCAATTCGTGTTTACAAAAAGCAAATAATGTATATCCCTCCATTTGTTAGATGGAGGGATTTTTGAGTTGACATGGAAGAAAAAAAGAAGAAGGAGAAGGTATTATGACAAGAGAGAACACAAAAGTGATTCAAATTGGAACAGTCAAAATTGGTGGCGGTAATCCAATTGCTATCCAATCTATGACAAATACAAAAACAGAAGATGTAGAAGCAACAGTTGCTCAGATTTTAGCGTTAGAAGCAGTAGGATGTGAAATTGTCCGTTGTGCAGTGCCTACGATGGAAGCAGCGAAAGCACTTGCTGAAATAAAAAAACAAATTCATATCCCACTTGTAGCAGATATCCATTTTGACTATCGCCTTGCAATTGCAGCTATTGAAAATGGTGCAGATAAAATTCGTATTAACCCAGGAAATATCGGAGATATTTCACGTGTACAGCAAGTCGTAGAAAAAGCAAAAGAGTATCATGTACCAATCCGTGTTGGCGTAAACAGCGGTTCTCTTGAAAAAAATTTAGTTGAAAAATATGGTGGAGTAACAGCAGAAGGAATTGTAGAGAGTGCACTAGACAAGGTACGCATGATTGAAGAAATGGGATATGATAATCTTGTTGTCAGTATTAAGTCGTCAGATGTTATGATGTGCGTAAAAGCTCATGAATTGATTTCAGAACAATGCAGTTACCCATTGCATATCGGGATTACAGAATCAGGAACGATCCTTTCTGGAAATATCAAATCTTCTGTAGGCCTTGGGATTATGCTGTATCAAGGATTTGGCGATACGATCCGAGTCTCTCTTACTGGTGATCCATTAGAAGAAATCAAATCGGCAAAATTGATCTTGAGAACATTGGGACTTCGAAAAGGCGGAATTGAAGTAGTTTCTTGCCCAACTTGTGGCAGAACAAAGATTGACTTGATTGGTCTTGCGAATCAAGTAGAAAATATGGTGGCAGATATTCCACTTGACATAAAGGTAGCTGTAATGGGGTGCGTTGTAAATGGACCAGGTGAAGCGAAAGAAGCTGATATCGGAATTGCAGGTGGGATTGGAGAAGGACTTCTTATTAAAAAAGGTGAAATCATCAAAAAGGTAAAAGAAGAAGAATTATTAGAAACACTTCGTCAGGAATTATTAAACTGGGAGAAGTAAGGTAGAGGTAATATATGAGTAAACAATTCTTTGAAGTATTTCCTACGTTAAAATTGAATATGGATTTTCAAAGACTTTTGCAAGATGTGGAAGTAACAAAAGTTGCAACGAATCACACCAGAGATTATTTGCATGTGCATATTTTTAGCAGGCATTTGTTGCCAAAACAATTTATCTATGCGTTGGAAAAGGCAATCAAAGAGCAGTTATTTGGAATGACCATGATACAGATTCAGATAGTGGAAAAGTATCAATTGTCAGAACAATATACACCAGAAAATTTGCTGCGGGAATATCGGGATAGTATCTTATTAGAATTAAAAAAACGAAGTGTGGTAGAAGCAAATATGTTCGCAAATGCGAAATGCGAGTTTGAAGATGAACGAATCATGCATCTGCAGTTCGAGGATTCTATTGTAGCGCAAGGAAAGGCAGAGGCAATCGTACTTTTATTAAAAGAAGTATATGAAAACCGTTGTCAGGTACCGGTAGATATTCGTGTCACCTATACAGAAGCTAAGAAAAGTAAAATGCAGGAACATAATGCGATTCAGCTGCAGCAGGCAATCAACGCAATTGTGGAACAAAATGCATTGGTACATGATGAAATCAAAGCAGAAAAAGCAGCCAAATTAGAAGCCAAAAAAGAAGAAAAGGCAGAAAAAGCTGCGAAAGTGCAAGAAAAATTAACATACATTCGCCCTGTAAAACAGTCAGATGATCCAAATCTTGTGTACGGAAGAGATTTTGAAGACGAACCAATTGCGCTCTCGAATGTAATTGGTGAAATGGGAGAAATTACATTTCGTGGACAAGTCACAAGCATGGAAACAAGAGAGATTCGTAATGAAAAGACGATTATCATGTTTGCAGTGACTGATTTTACAGATACTATCATGGTAAAAATGTTTGCTAAAAATGAGCAGCTTCCAGAGATTCTAGGTGCAATAAAAAAAGGAGCATTTTTAAAAATTAAGGGTGTTACAACGATTGACCGATATGATAGTGAGCTTACGATTGGTTCTATTGTAGGAATTAAGAAAATTCCTGACTTTCGCGTATTTCGAAAAGATACCGCGCCTGAGAAACGAGTGGAGCTACATTGTCATACGAAAATGAGTGATATGGATGTTGTTTCGGATGTAAAAGAAATCTGTGCAAGAGCACATGATTGGGGACACCAAGCGATTGCTGTTACAGACCATGGTGTAGTGCAAGCGTTTCCAGACGCAAATCATTATATTGAACAATTAGATAAGGAAGACCCATTTAAGATTATTTACGGAGTGGAGGCATATTTGGTAGATGACTTGATGGATATTGCAGTACGGGCGAAAGAACAGACATTAGATGATTCTTACGTTGTGTTTGATATAGAAACAACTGGATTTAGCTCTGTGGAAGACCGCATTATTGAAATTGGAGCAGTAAAAGTACAACAGGGGAAAATTGTAGATTCTTACAGTACATTCGTCAATCCAGAACGACCAATTCCATTTGAGATTACAAATTTGACTGGCATTACAGATGAAAAAGTATTGGATGCGCCAACAATTGAGACAGTCTTGCCAGAATTTTTGGGATTTATTGGGGAATCGGTGCTTGTAGCACATAATGCAGGCTTTGATGTTGGATTTATGGAGCAGAACTGCAGACGTATGAATCTTCCAGAAAAGTTTACGTATTTAGATACAGTGGCACTAGCACGTGTGCTGTTGCCAACGCTTTCAAAGTATAAATTAAACATTGTTGCGAAAGCATTGGGGATATCTTTGGAAAATCATCATCGTGCTGTGGATGACGCAGGAGCAACAGCAGAAATTTTTGTAAAATTTATCGAAATGTTAAAAGAACAGAATATTACTACGCTAAAAGAAGTGAATCAGTTCGGAGCTACAAACCCTGATGCGATAAAAAAAATGCCAACATATCATGCAGTTATTTTGGCAAAAAATGATGTGGGGCGTGTGAACTTATATCGTTTGATTTCGTTGTCTCATATTACATATTATGCAAGAAGACCAAGAATTCCTAAAAGTGAATTTTTACGTTATAAAGAAGGATTGATTATAGGAAGTGCCTGTGAGGCAGGAGAATTGTATCAAGCAATCTTACAGCATAAATCAGAAGAAGCGATTGCGAGATTGGTAAATTTCTATGATTATTTGGAAATCCAGCCATTAGGAAACAATGCTTTTATGCTGGAAAGTCCAAAATATGAAGAAATTCGAACAGAAGAAGATCTGATGGATATCAACCGTAAGATTGTTAGGTTAGGGGAAGAATTCCATAAACCAGTAGTAGCAACTTGCGATGTGCATTTCTTGGATCCAGAAGGAGAAGTGTACCGACGTATTATTATGTCTGGGAAAGGCTTTGCGGATGCGGATAATCAGGCACCGCTGTATTTACGCACTACGGAAGAAATGTTAGAAGAGTTTTCTTATCTTGGCTCTCAAAAAGCATATGAAGTTGTGGTAACAAATACGAATAAAATTGCGGATATGGTAGAGAAAATTTCACCTGTACGTCCAGATAAATGTCCGCCGGTCATCGAAGACTCAGATAAGACACTTCGTGATATCTGCTACAGTAAAGCATACAGTATGTATGGTGACCCTTTGCCAGAGATTGTTGTGGAACGTCTCGAGAGAGAGTTGAATTCGATTATTTCAAATGGGTTTGCTGTAATGTATATTATTGCACAAAAACTTGTGTGGAAATCTGTGGAGGACGGTTATCTTGTAGGTTCGCGTGGTTCAGTAGGTTCTTCCTTTGTTGCAACGATGGCGGGGATTACAGAGGTAAATCCGCTAAGCCCTCATTATTACTGTACAAATTGTCATTATAATGATTTTACATCTGAGGAAGTACGTGCTTATGCCGGAGGCTGTGGATGGGATATGCCAGATAAAGTTTGTCCACAGTGCGGTACGCCACTGAAAAAAGATGGATTTGATATACCGTTTGAAACCTTCCTTGGGTTTAAGGGAAATAAAGAACCGGATATTGACCTTAATTTTTCAGGAGATTATCAGAGTAATGCACACAAATATACAGAAATCATTTTCGGAGATGGACAGACTTTTCGTGCAGGAACTATTGCAGGTCTTGCTGATAAGACTGCGTATGGTTATGTCAAACATTATTATGACGATCACGGAGAGGGAAAACGAAAATGTGAGATTGAGAGATTATCAGTTGGATGCACCGGGGTTCGAAGAAGTACTGGTCAGCATCCGGGAGGGATTATCGTATTGCCACTTGGCGAGGACATTAACTCATTTACACCGGTACAGCATCCAGCAAACGATACAACAACAGACATTATTACGACTCATTTTGATTATCACTCTATTGACCATAATCTACTGAAACTAGATATTCTTGGCCATGATGATCCTACTATGATCAAGATGCTCGAGGAATTGGTTGAACAATTGACGGGCGAAAAGTTCGTTGCAACGGAAGTAAAACTTGATGATAAAGGTGTTATGGCATTGTTCCACGGAACGGAGGTGCTGGGAATTACACCAGATGATATCGGAGGTACACCGGTTGGGTGTCTTGGAATACCAGAGTTTGGTACTGATTTTACCATACAGATGGTGGTTGATACAAAACCACAGACACTTACGGATTTGATTCGTATTTCAGGGCTATCTCATGGTACTGATGTATGGCTTAACAATGCACAGGAGCTTATTAAGAGTGGACAAGCAACGATTTCAACTTGTGTTAGTACACGAGACGATATCATGACTTATTTGATCAACAAAGGGCTTGACAGTGAACAGTCATTTACTATCATGGAACGTGTTCGTAAAGGGACTGTTGCAAAAGGTAAATGTAAGGAATGGCCAGAATATAAGGCAGATATGCTCGCTCATGATGTTCCAGAATGGTATATTGGCTCTTGTGAAAAGATCAAATACATGTTTCCTAAGGCGCATGCAGCAGCGTACGTTATGATGGCATACAGAATTGCATATTGTAAGGTGTATTATCCACTTGCTTATTATGCAGCGTATTTCAGTATTCGTGCAAAAGCATTTTCGTATGAGTTGATGTGTCAAGGAAAAGAGCGATTGGAATATTATATCAATGATTATAAGAAACGAAGTGATTCGCTGACAAACAAAGAACAGGATACGCTGCGTGATATGCGTCTGGTACAGGAAATGTATGCACGCGGATTTGAATTCCTTCCAATTGATATTTATCGTTCTCAAGCTACAAAGTTTCAAATTGTAGATGGGAAATTATTACCACCATTTAGTAGCATTGAAGGAATGGGAGATAAGGCTGCGGATGCAGTGGAAATGGCAGCAAAAGATGGACCATTCTTATCAAGAGATGACTTTAGACAACGCACAAAGGTAAGTAAGACGGTTATTGATTTTATGGGAGATTTGGGATTATTTGGTGACTTGCCAGAATCAAATCAATTGTCGTTGTTTGATTTTTAAAAAGATTAGAACCTCCAGAAATTTTGGAGGTTCTTACTTTATTTGGCTGCATTTATAGCAAAAGTAGTATTTACAAGATCGGCATAATCAGCACGCTTTTCTAATTCATCTGCTTCGTCTAGGATATCTTGTAAGAGGTTGAAACTAGATTTTTCGAATATCAAATTATCTTTCCAGGTGTTTTGATTTTGATAGCGAGAAACGATAGTTGTAATGGTTTGCAGCTCGGTTTCTTCAAATTGTGGTGCAATGGTTTTGGCGATTTCTTCAGCGTTATGTGATTGGACATAATCCATTCCTTTTTGAAGTGCATTTGTAAATCCCTGTATGATCTTCGGATTTTTTTCCAGATAACTTCCTTTGGCAGAGAAAGAAGTGTAAGGAACATAACCGCTGTCTACACCGAGGGATGCAACTACATAACCTTTGCCATCGGATTCGAGTGCAGTTGCATGTGGCTCAAATTCAATCGTATAGTCTCCTTGACCTTCTGCAAAAGCGGCAGCAGTAGAACCGAAGTCGATTGTTTGGATGATTTCCAAATCTGTTTCTGGATTGATGTTATTTTGCTTCAAGATATATTCAAATACCATTTCCGGCATGCCGCCTGTTGCCGGTATAGCCATGTAAATTCTGTGCATAGTTTGAGTCACCCTGAGTTGTTGATAGTTTTTCTTTATAAAACTTATCTATCATTACCTGTAGTTCTT
>CAYTRJ010000008.1:0-33386 GCA_964440185.1 uncultured Faecalimonas sp.
TCATCACGGAAACATTTTGCAATTTGGAAGTATCTATCGTAGCCTGAGCACATCAATAATTGCTTAAATAATTGTGGTGATTGTGGAAGCGCATAGAATGAACCTTGGTGTACACGGCTTGGTACCAAGTAGTCTCTCGCTCCTTCTGGTGTGCTTCCTACCAAAATAGGAGTTTCAATTTCAAGGAAACCTTCATCTGCCAAGAATTGACGTGTTAAAGTTGCTGCTTTACTTCTCATGATCAAATTCTTTTGTAAATCTGGTCTTCTTAAATCTAAATAACGATATTTTAATCTTAATTCTTCTTTTGTTTTGCTGTTTTCTTCAATTGGGAATGGAGGTGTATCTGATTCTGATAATACACGAAGTTCTTTTACACGGATTTCAATTTCCCCTGTTGCAAGATGTTCATTTACAGCACCAGAACGAGCTTCTACTGTTCCTACTGCTGCAATTACAAACTCACTTCTAAGCTTTCCTGCTTTTTCAAAATCTTCTTCACTTACACTGCCATTTTCAAAAATTAATTGTAATAATCCAGAACGATCACGTAAATCAACAAATACAATTCCACCTTTGTTACGGTTCTTTTGTACCCATCCCATAACAGTAACTGTTTCGCCAATATTAGAACTGTTTAATTCAGCACATCTGTGACTTCTTTTTAAACCTCTCATTGATTCTGCCATTTTGTATTTCCTCTTTCTTAAATATTATCTTTATAGCATTCTTTGATGTCTTCATATCCATCCGCTATTAATTGTTCTTTTTGGAATTTTTTATTTTTCTTCATGTTTACGATCAACACTTGTTTTCCATCTTCACGATCTTTCTTTGCCATTGCAAGAATTTTCAAAAGTCCTTCTTGATGCATATTTTTTTCAATTAAATATGCTCTTTTTGGTTTTTGGTTTCCTGTTATATATCCGTTTTCTAATAGAAGCATTGCAATACGTTCAAAACCAATCGAAAATCCACAAGCTGGTGTGTCTTGACCTGTAAATCTTCCAATCATCTTATCATATCGACCACCACCTGCAACAGAACCACCAAATTCATCCATACGGATTTCAAAAATAGTTCCTGTGTAGTAAGATTGGCCTCTTACTAATGTTGGATCAAATTTCATCTTAAATTCTGCTTCTTTAGCTGCTTCTACACTTGAAATGATCATTTCCATGCTGTCTGCAATCTTTTCATCTAAAAAGCCTGCTAATTTTTCACGGCAGAAACGAATTCCTTCAATATCACCAGTAATTTGATCAAACAATGCAAGATATTTTTCTACATTTTCTCGTGTGTAGCCACCCATTTCTTCTAATTCTTTCGCAACACCTTCTGCACCGATCTTATCCATTTTATCTAAAATGATAAATACTTCATCGTAATCTTCTGCGCGGAATCCACTGTATGCAGCCATTGCTTTTAAAATATTTCTGTCATTGATACATACTGTGAAATTCTTAAAATTCAATTTTCCAAGCATCGCTGTTGTAGCTAAAATCAATTCAATTTCTGCTAAATTGCTTGCTTCTCCTAGAATATCAATATCACATTGTACGAATTGACGGAAACGCCCTCTTTGTGGGCGGTCAGCTCTCCATACATTTCCAATTTGCATTGCTTTAAACGGAGCTGGCAATTCATTTGCATGATTTGAATAATATCTGGCAAGAGGCACTGTCAAATCATAGCGAAGACCACCATCTACCAAATCTGTTTCTGTCTCTGCTGTTTCTAATTTTAATTTTTCTCCACGTTTTAAAATCTTAAAGATTAATTTTTCATTATCTCCGCCTTGCTTACTGCAAAGATTTTCAATATGTTCAACACATGGAGTTTCAATAGAAGAAAACCCAAATGTACGATATGTGTCTTTAATCATCTGAATTACGTAATCACGAACTTCCATCTCTGCTGGCGACATATCTTTCATGCCAGTAACTGGTTTTTTCTTTAATGCCATAGCAATTCTCCTTTACGTTCTATCATTTCATCGATCCTAGCAATGTATTGTTCCACATCTTTTACATTTTCGCAGCGAACAATCCTCTTCGGATTGCCTGTCTTCGGATCAAATATCATCTTATCTTCCGGAACTACAATCTTAGTAGAAGCACCTGCTCCCACTGCCACAATGGATTGCTTTTCCTCCATAATAAGTATATTGTATATTCCGGCTTTGTCAACCTTTGCATAACCAACATTTTCAAAATTTCCAGCAATATTTTTCTGACGGTAGAGATAGTATGGCACTAATTCCATCTCTTTTGCATAGCTTGCTGCAAGCTCGATCATTCCCGATAGAGTCTGCGAAATCTGAGCCTCTTCATTCACTGTTTTTTCTTTACCTTTTTGTTCTTGTGTCAATCTTGATGCACGTTTCATTGCAAGTGCATGTACCGTTAGACTATCCGGTGCCATCGTTTTGATTTCTTCCAACGTACTTTTCATATCTTCTACGGTTTCTTCTGGAAGACCTGCAATCAGATCCATATTAATATTTTCAAATCCAATTTCACGTGCCATTGCGTAAACACGTCGAATATCGTCTACTGTATGTCTTCTTCCTATAATATCCAATGTCTTTTGCTGCATTGTCTGTGGATTGATAGAAATCCTTCCTATATTGTGTGCTTTTAGCACTTCCAGCTTTTCTCTTGTAATACTGTCTGGACGGCCCGCTTCTACTGTAATTTCTTTCAGATCTTCGTACGAAAACACTGTTTCCAAATGTGTTAGCAGACGATCTAACTGATCCGCTTCTAATGTAGTTGGTGTCCCACCACCGATATATATCGTATTTAGCTTTTTATTTTTAGAAACAGACGCGATAAAAGACAATTCCTTGCATACTGCATCTAAATATTCATCTACACGATTTTTCCAAGCAGCAATCGGGTAAGACGTAAATGAGCAATAAGAACAAGTTGTTGGGCAAAATGGAATGCCTATATAAAGACTATAT
Source organism: uncultured Faecalimonas sp. (assembly GCA_964440185.1). Taxonomy (GTDB): domain Bacteria; phylum Bacillota; class Clostridia; order Lachnospirales; family Lachnospiraceae; genus Faecalimonas. The sequence goes on from CAYTRJ010000008.1 coordinate 2,969, forward strand.
CCGTCTTTATAATCTAATTGTTCCAGCAAATGCTTTTCACGCTTAGCTACTTCTATTCCTAACTGTGCTTTTTCATCTGTAATCTTATAGTTTTCTTTCATCCACTCCGTAACTTCTGCCTCTGACATCCCATCTTCCATTAGGCTCATCATAAGCTTTGTTGGTCTTACTCCTGTAAGAATCCCCCATGCAAGTTTTTTCCCTGCATGGTTTGAAAACCAATCATATACTTTTTTATTAACATAGCGTTTACGTAGTTTACGCTCAGTAATCGCTTCTATTTCTGTTTCTTCAATACAAAGTGTATCTGTGAAGGTTCCTTCTACTGAAATTTGAATCATATGCTCCGCTTTTGATTCTACACTCTGTTCTATTACTTCTCCTGGACAAAATGCTTTTGAAATATGATACATATCGTATGCAAACATATCATTATTTACTTTAATTTTTATCATCTTTTTCCTCTCTAAGGCTATTCGCAATTTAGGACGTAGTAAAATTCACTTTTACTACGTCCCTATTATTAAAGAACAAATGGATTCCCTTGTTTTTCATCGGCAATGCAAGTATAACTTCCATGCCCCGGATATACCATAACATCATCTGGCAAACAAAATAGTCTTTCTTTGATTGCATTTACTAGCATAGACATGCTTCCTGTCGGAAAATCACTTCTCCCTACACTATTATAGAATAAAGTGTCTCCACTGATCAGGATGCCTTCTTCAGCTTCATAGTAACAGCATCCACCTTTTGTATGGCCTGGTGTATGAATTACTTCGAAGCAAAAACCTGCAACAGAAAGAGTCTCTTTATCTTTTAAAGTTGTTACATTTTGATAAGAGTAACTTGTTCCAAATACTGTCGAAAGATTTAAGGCTGGATCAGCCAATATTTCTGCTTCTTCTTCATATAAATAAACAGGGATATCATACTCCTTTACCCATTGGTCAATTCCCATCACATGGTCAAAATGCCCATGTGTAATGAGAATTGCTCTTGGTTCATATCCTTCTCGTTTTACATGTTGAATCAAATATTCTGGGCAAGTTGCCGGATCTACGATTACCAGTTCCTTTGTTTCTTCATTCTTTAAAAGATAGCAATTTGTTCCCATAGAACTTAATACAAATTTTTCAATCTTCATCATATCTTCTAACCTGCTGTACGTTCAATATCAATCACACCTGGAATTTTTCGAAGCTTATCTGCCATATGGATCAATTCATCGCGTCCCGCAACCGTAAAGCTGAGTTCCATTGTCGCAATACCTTGTTTGCTGATATGTGTGTTGATTGAAGTAATATCAATTTTATTTTCTGTAAATACTTTGGAAATTTCCATTAATAAACCTTGTCTATTATTCGCATATACTTTGATACTGCATAAATAATTTCCTACTTCTTCTGTAAGACTCTCTTCCCATTCCGCATCTATCAGACGAATGCGTTCTGACTCCGACAGGTTAATAATATTTACACAATCTGTTCTGTGAATTGACATTCCACGTCCTCTTGTAACAAAACCTACAATTTCATCTCCAGGCACTGGGTTACAACATCTTGAGAAACGTACTGCCATATCATCGATTCCTTTTACAACAATACCACTCTTTGACTTTGCAACATGAGCTTTGTATTTTGTTGCTTCATTTACACGCTCAATAATCTTTTCATCTGTAAGAACTTCTTTGTGGTCTTTTTCATACTCTTCTAGCAGTCTATGAACAACTTGGCCTTCTTTTAATCCACCATGTCCTACTGTAGAAAGTACTGCGTCCCAATCTCTAAAACCATATTTTTGCTGTACTACCTGCATATATTTTGGTTTTGTCAGATCACTCAGTACCAACGACTTTGTTTTACAATATGCTTGAAGTAATTCTTTTCCACGAATAATGTTCTCTTCTTTTAGTTCTTTCTTAAACCATTGATTGATTTTATTACGAGCTTGTGTACTCTTTACTATATTAAGCCAGTCACGACTTGGTCCTTTTGAATTCTGTGAAGTCAAAATCTCTATTCGATCCCCGTTTTGGATCTTGTAATCAATTGTTACAAGTTTTCCATTTACACGAGCACCCACCATCTTATTTCCTACTGCACTATGGATCAGGTATGCAAAGTCAACTGGTGTAGAGCCATTTGGCAGATTCTTAACATCACCGTTTGGTGTAAAGCAATACACATCTTCTGTAAATAAGTCTAGTCCACCTTTTAACAGACTTAAAAATTCATGGTTATCTGCATCCTGCTGCCATTCCAAAATCTGACGAAGCCAGCTAAGCTTTTCCTCTTCCTGTACTTCCACACTTTTCTTACCATCATTTGACTCTTTATATTTCCAGTGAGCTGCAATCCCGTATTCTGCAGTCTTATGCATCTCTTCTGTCCTGATCTGAATCTCAAATGGCTGCCCGATACTGCTCATCAAAGTCGTATGTAACGATTGGTACATATTCGGTTTTGGCATAGCAATATAATCTTTGAAACGTCCAGGCACCGGAGTATACATTTCGTGAATAACCCCCAATGCTGCATAGCAGTCTCTCACAGAATCCACAATAATACGCACCGCAAACAAGTCATAAATCTCATCTACCGTCTTGTCTTGATTGACCATCTTCTTATAAATACTAAAGAAATGTTTTACACGGCCTTTGATTTCTGCCTTAATATTCGCATCTTCCATATGTTTTGACACTTCTTTTACGATCATCTGGACGAACTCTTCACGTTCTGTTTTACGTTCATTGATCTGCTTTACTAGATCATAAAAAACTTCTGGCTTTGTATACTTTAATGCCAAATCGTCTAACTCTGTCTTAATTTTAGAAATCCCAAGGCGCTGTGCAAGTGGTGCATAAATATCTAATGTTTCTTTTGCTTTTTCCATCTGCTTTTCTGGTCGCATAAACTGCAATGTTCTCATATTATGCAAACGGTCAGCTAATTTAATTAAAATAACACGAATATCTTTTGCCATGGCAAGGAACATTTTACGCAGATTTTCTGCCTGCACTTCTAATTTATCCGTAGAATAAGATAACTGTCCTAATTTCGTAACACCATCTACAAGAAGTGCCACTTCTTCTCCAAAGATTTCTGCAATCTCTGCTTCTGTCATAACAGTATCCTCCACAACATCATGAAGAATTCCTGCCACGATTGTTTCCTTATCTAATTCTAATTCTGAAAGAATGATCCCTACCCATAATGGATGAATGATATATGCTTCTCCAGATTTTCGATATTGTCCTTCATGTGCATGATATGCAATATCAAATGCCTTTTCAATCATAGAAATATCTGCTGAAGGATGATATTTTTTCACACGCTCTATTAATTTTTGATAAAGCACTTGTGGATCTTGATAATCTTCTGGTGCTTTCACAGCATGACCATCCATCATTTCAAGACCATTATACGGATTTTCTAGAATGTTCCCATCAGTCATAGTATTCGTCCCCTTTGAAAATTTATTTTCCTGGATAAGTAATTACCGCTTCAGCATCATATCCTGCTATTTTCTTTCTGCCTTCAAGTCCAGCTAATTCCATAAGGAACACAGTTTTCACTACAGTTCCACCCATTCCTTCGATTAACTTGATAATTGCTTCGATTGTTCCTCCCGTTGCCATTAGATCATCAACGATTACAACCTTTTGCCCTGGTTTAATAGAATCCTTGTGCATTTCAATAACTGCACTTCCGTATTCTAAATCATATTCTGCTGAAACAACTTCACATGGAAGTTTTCCTGCTTTACGAACAGGTACAAATGATTTGTGCATACTGTAAGCAACTGGAACACCAAAGATAAATCCTCTTGATTCTGGTCCAACTACTACATCAAATTCCACATCTTTCAACTTCTCTTGGATTAAATCTATTGCAAGATGAAGTCCTTCTGCGTCTTCTAAAATACTTGTTACATCTCTAAAAATTACTCCTGGTTCTGGAAAATCAGGAATGCTTCTTACATATTCTTCAATTTTTTTCATAATTTTATCTCCCATTTTAAATAGTATATTTTACTATATCATTTTTTTCAGGATTTTTCAAACTTTTTGTCTTATCTATAATTCTGAATTACAATTTGTATCGTCGTTTTCCCTTGATATTTATTAATACTTGGATAAAATGTAAATGCCGCTTTGACTCCATTCTTTCTTCCTCGCTTCATTTGTTCCACAGCGAATTCACCATACTGACCTTCATAATATTGGAAGAAACGTTCTATATCCCCAAAATACAGTGCCTCCAGCGTTATTCCTTCTTGATCTCTTACCTGCATTTTCAATACATTACGATTTTTCCCTAATATTCTTGTTTCTAATATTTCCAAATTTTTTTCTACAAACACAGGTTTTATATTACCTTTTCCAAATGGTTCCAGCAACTCTAGTTGTTCTATAAAACTCTCTGTGATATAAGAAAATGGAAGCTGCATATCAATCGCCACTTTTGGTGTCAGATCTTCTTGTGTCAATTCTGCTTTTTCATTGATTTCCTTTCGAAATCTTTCTAAGTTTTCTTCAGGAAGCGAAAGCCCCGCTGCTAATTTATGTCCTCCAAATCGACTTAGCAGCGCTTTGCACTTATTCATTTCTTCAAACATATGGTAACTTTCGATAGACCTTCCGGAACCTTTTAATCCTTCTTCTGCTTTCGTAAGCACAAATACCGGCTTATAATAACGCTCTCGTAGTCTTCCTGCCACAATCCCAGCTAAGCTCTCATGGCAATTAGGCATATATACCACAAGCACTGTATCTTTTTTTAGATCCGATGTCTCAATTAATTCTATAGCTTCTTCTACTGCAGCAACTGTCATATCTTTTCTGCTGTCATTCAACGCTTTCAAATCTCCTGCTAAAATATCTGCCTCTTGCTTTGTCTTAGCGCACAACATCTCATATGCTCGTTTTGCTGTATCTAATCTTCCACTAGCATTCAGACAAGGTCCAAGTACAAACCCAATATGATATGCTGATAACTTTTCACTTTCCACACCAGTGCAATTCATAAGCGCTTTTAATCCTAAATTTTTTGTGCGTTTCATCATTTCCAAACCTTGTTTCACAAAAATGCGATTTTCACCAACAAGATCCATCACATCGCCAACCGTTGCAATTGCAACATTTTCCATAAGATAATCCACATCTGAGACTTCTTTTCCACTTGCCTCAAACAATGCCTCAATTACTTTGTATGCAACAGCAGCGCCACACAAACCTTTGAATGGATAATCGCAATCTTCTCTCTTAGGATCTACAATCGCATCTGCACTTGGGTATACATATCTTTTTTCTTCCTGCTCCATTTCATATGGAATTTCATGATGGTCTGTAATTACAATTGTCATACCAAGACTTTTTCCATATGCAACTTCCTCACGTGCCGCAATGCCGTTGTCACAAGTAATGATCGTATCTACATCTGCATCAAATGCTCGATCTATCAGTGTTCGATTAAGACCATATCCATCTTTCATACGATCCGGAATATCAATGTCTACTTCTGCCCCCAAAGCAGATAAGCCTTCTACTAATATGTACGTTGCGTTAATCCCATCAATATCATAATCTCCGATAACGCGAATCTTTTTCCCTTCCTCAATCTTTTCCAGTAAAATATCAACTGCTTTATCCATATCTTTCATTAACATCCCGTCATGAAGATCTGCTATCGTTCCATTAAGATATAATTCTATATTTTCATCTCCGATCACATCACGATTTCGAATCAATCTCGCCAAAATTGGATGAATTTTAAATTTTTCTCCTATTTCCAGAAAAGGCGCACCTTTCCTCATTACAAACCAGTTTTCCATATGTACCTCTCTAAAAAAAGCAGAAGAAACCTTGTTTCCTCTGCACTTTACTTGTTTGCAATTATATCACAGCATCTCTTTCTTTAAAAGTAGTTTTCCATTATTGTTCCATCTGCCGCCCCAAAAAATTTGCTGCGCACAAAACTAGTTTTTGTTCTACTTCACTTAACTTCTTTTGTTTATCTTGTTCTAGTAACACAACAGCGCCTAAAATATCTCCCTCGCAAATAATTGGATAAATGATTTCACCAGAGAATGATTCCTGCGTTTCTTCTACAACCGGCACATATTTTTGTTCTCCTCGATAAGCAATAACACTTTGTCTCTCTTGAATAACCCCTAGCATACATTTACTCAAAAATTTATCTTGTAACTCTTTTTTCCCATATCCTGATGCGGCAATGATCTGGTCATGATCCGTGATGCATATAGTACATCCCGAGACTGATGCAAGACTTTCTGCATATTCTTTCGCAAAACGAGATAACTCTCCCATTGGCGAATATTTTTTTAGAATAATTTCTCCTTCTCGATCTGTAAAAATCTCTAATGGTTCCCCTTCTCGAATGCGAAGCGTTCTTCGGATTTCTTTTGGAATCACAACTCGTCCCAGATCATCGATACGGCGTACAATTCCTGTTGCTTTCATATATAAAAACTCCTTCTACAAATTTTACTGTGTAAGTATTATTTGTAAAAGGAGAGATATTATACCATATTCTTTTCTTTCTTACTACGCTATCATTCCTCCAAAAATTCCGCCTCCTGCACAAAGAACACCTGTCAGCAAAAACTGTGTTCCATAAATACCTATATCACGATACACACCAAATGAAACAACTGTTAACAATATAAAATAAAGTAAACCAATTCCCATTCCCCATGCATACTTTTTTACTTGTGTCAATTTTCCGATGATCAATCCTCCTACAAATGTTGCCACAAGATAAATCATCATAATTCCTGCCATCACTTTTTCCTCTGCTAATTGAAAACGATATACTAAAAAAGTGAATCCTAAAAGCAAACATCCTGTAATAACATATGAAGCTAAAAGCGATTTTAATATCCACATTGCTTTTATCTTTTTTTCTTGTTTCATAAAAATAACGCCTCCTTGTCTATCTCAATTTATGAGACAAGGGGACGTTTTATGATTAGACAAATTCGTTTCGTAAACTTCTAGAAAATAATTTTTTCAAGATTACACTTGCTTCTGCATTTTCATATAAAATTTGATATACTGCCTCACAAATCGGAAGTTCCACGCCATAAGATTTTCCCAAATTGCGTAATGCTTTGACTGTATAATATCCTTCAGCAAGTTTATCATATTCTTTCTTCAATACAATATTTCTACCAAAAGTCAAATTATGACTATGGCTAGAAAATAATGTTGCTTCATAATCACCCAAATGGCAAAGTCCATATACAGTTCCTGCTTTTCCTCCCATAGCAACGATCAGCTTCGCAATTTCATTCGTTCCGCGAGACATCAATGCACCTTTAAGAGATGCCAGATCCAAGCCTTCCAACATTCCTGCAGCAATCCCTATTACATTTTTTGCTGCTGCACCAATTTCATTTCCAATCATATCTGTGCCATAATAAAAACGGATCAAATCACTAGAAAAATTACGAATCAATTCATCCTTCACTAACTCTCGGTTGCTGTCAATGACCATGCAATTAGGTACCCCACGGTAAAATTCTTGCACATGGCCAGGTCCAAGCCATACTGCCACATCATTATTATGCACCAAACCATCTGATACAATTTGTGACAATCGTCTTCCTGTGGCAATCTCAATTCCTTTCATGCAAAGGATGATTGTTTTGTTTTCAATCTCATATTGTGCTAACTCATTCACAAGGTCTGGTAAATTTTGAGCTGCGATAGAAATCACAATATAATCTACGTCCTCTATCCCTTCCAAGCTTGTAGTCAAATTCATACTATCATTCAACTGCAAATATTCATTTCTTCTTGTCTCAATCATTCTCTGCATGTTTTTAGATGTTTTTCTTCCATACAAAGATACTTGATGACCAATTTCATCAAGATACCAGGCAATGAAAGTTCCCCAGCGTCCACATCCAATGACCATCACTTTTTTTGAAATTTTATCATCACTTGGAAATACAATTTCCTTTTGGAATTTAATACTTGTTATATCTGCTTTTAATATATCGTTAATAGACACTCCGTAAATTCCGGACAGTTGCACTAAACATTCAATATCAGGAATTGCAGCTCCTGTTTCCCATTTTGAAATTGCTTGTCTTGTTACATCTAATCTATTTGCTAATTCATCTTGTGTAATCTTATAATATTTTCGTATTGTAGACAAATATTTCCCTATTTGTACTGCGTTCATACACTTCACCTCTTTCTTTCAAGAGTATAACAGCAAAATCTTTCTCTGAAAAGCAATTCCTGTTTGCATTTTTAAATTTGATGTAATTATCTATGTATTGAATTTATCACTTCATTATGCTAAAATAATCCAATGATTACCGTCATTTGACGATATTTTTAGGAGGTAATATACAATGAGCAGAACAGATGATGTTAGAAAAGCTATGGTCGATGCAATGAAAGCAAAAGACAAAGATACAAAAGATACTCTTTCTCTTCTATTAGGCGCTTTGAAAAACAAAGCGATTGACAAAAGAGAAGCATTAACAGAAGAAGAAGAAATTCAAGTTATTTTGAAAGAAATCAAGCAAACAAAAGAATCTTTGGAAATGACTCCTGCTGATCGTACAGAAATGATCGAAGATTTCAAAAAACGTATCACAGTTTTAGAACAATTTGCACCTAAAATGATGGACGAAGAAGAAATCAAGACAATCGTATCTGGTGTTCTTGCAGATTTAGGAATTGATGCACCAACTGGCAAAGACAAAGGCCGCATCATGAAAGAATTAATGCCTAAAGTTAAAGGAAAGGCAGATGGCAAATTAGTAAATGAAGTTGTAAGCTCATTTATGTCATAAAACGAGAGTTACTCGCATGCATTTTTGTATGCGAGTTTTTTATTTTTCAGAATTTTCAGACTTTTACTTTTTTATAATTTTATTTACAGTTTTCTATTGACAAATCTTCTTTTTGATATTACAATAATGACATAGATAAGAAGAGAACACTTCTAAAAACAGGAGGCAAGTCCAATGGCATAGCGAATCATTCTATTAAAAAAATCTCTTAAAGAGTTTACATAGAGGTTAACTTAAAAGGAGGAGATGAAAGGAAAAGGTAGAGATCCATAGTGGACGATTTAAAAATCCATAGAAAGAGAGGTTATATAGTGAAACTACAAGAAATTCATTAAAAGAGCTATCTGAATGATAAATTCATCAGATAGCTCTTATTTTTAGTCTTCTTTTGCAGTTACTTTTAATGATTGGAAACTTACTTGTGCCCAAACATCTTCATTTACTGTAATTTCTGTTGCTTCTTTCCAAGCTTCAACAACAGAATTGTAAAGATCGTTTTCACGTGTACTTACAATACTGTCTTTTTCTTTTTCTGTTGCTTCTTCATCGAATGCACTTTCTAATTGTACAACATAGTATCCAGATTCTGCTTCGATAATTTGTGCTGCGAATGCACCTTCTTCTAATGCATCTGCTGCTGCAATTACTTCTGTATCAATATCTATACTGTCTTTGTCAAATGTAATTGTGTAGCTGTCTAAATCTGCTTCTTCTGCTGCTGCTTCTAAGTCACCGTTCGCTGTTGCTGCTGCATAGAATGCTGTTGCTTCTTCCATTACGTCTGCTTTTTCTTCGTCTGTCATATCAAGTACAGTATCGTCGCTTGCTACCACCGAAGTTGCAAATCTTACATAGCGCAATCTCTTTTGTGCTGCTTCTTCATCAGTAACGTTTGTATCTACATCAGCAGTAATTGCTTCTTTCATTTTCTCAGCAGTTTTTACTAATCTTAAGTATTCCACAACTGTTTCTTTGTCAGCTGAGATTAATTCCTTTGCATCGTTTTTATTTGCATTTAAAAATGCATCTGCTGCATCTTCAAATGCTGCAAGTTCTTCTTCCGTTAAACTCACATTATACTCAGACGCATGTGCAGCAAGAAGATAATATTCTTGTAATTCTTGCATAATACTATCTTTTGTACTTTCTTCATATGTTACATCTTCTGCCATTGTTTCTCCCCAGAAGTTTTCTCCAAAATAATATTGATACAAGCTTTCTAAATTACATTCTTGATATCTAGCATAGAAATTTGCCACTCCCAGTTTGATTTCTGTTTCTCCTACAGTTGAAACAACTGCTTCGTTATCGACTTTGTTTCCGCATCCTGTTAAAGCAGAAACTGAAAGTGCTGCAACTGCTGTAAATGCAAGTGCTTTCTTTCCAAATTTTTTCATAAATTTGCCCTCCTTAGTGTTCCTAAATCAAAATTATAACTCTTTTTATTTATTGAAGCAATGTTTTTATGTCATTTAACACTTTTTTCACAACTTCCAGTGCATCCATTTCCTTTTCTTTTTTGTTCCTTGCAATTTTTTGATAAGTAAAATATGGATTTGTGTCTACTGTAAATTTTAACGCTCCTTTGTATTGTTCCAATAACATTGGAATTCGTTCTACTTTTACATTTGCTTTCTCATACATCATAAATTGGAACACATCACCTTTTTGTTCCACGCTAATAACATAGGCACTATGCGCCAGCGATTTTAAAAGTGCAATTTGTAAAAGTTTTTGTACCTTTCTTGGCACATCTCCAAAGCGGTCAATGAGTTCTTCCAGCATGTCATCCATTTCTTCTTCGTTCTCAATACATGCAATCCGCTTATAAATATCTAACTTTTGATATTCATTTGGTATATAGGATGCAGGAATAAATGCATCCACATTTAGGTCGATCGTCGTTGTATATGGTTCTTCTTCCATCTCACCTTTCAAATGTTTTACTGCTTCATTTAACATTTTACAGTACAAATCATATCCAACTGCTTCCATGTGTCCATGCTGTTCTGCTCCTAATAGATTCCCTGCTCCACGTATTTCCAGATCACGCATAGCAATCTTAAATCCGGAGCCTAGATCAGTAAACTCTCGAATAGCAGCCAAGCGTTTCTCTGCCACTTCTTTCAACATTTTGTCTCTATGATACAGAAGAAAAGCATACGCCATGCGGTTTGAACGTCCTACACGTCCTCTCAGCTGATACATCTGCGACAAGCCAAGCTGATCCGCATCATGAATGATCATGGTATTCGCGTTAGAAATATCAAGCCCTGTTTCAATAATCGTTGTGGAAACTAATACATCAATCTCTCCATTGATAAAGTCCAGCATGATATTTTCCAACTTATGTTCCCGCATCTGTCCATGTGCATATGCTACATTGGCATCTGGAACCAGCCGTTGGATACGTGCTGCAATTTCCTCAATATCTTTTACTTTATTATACACATAATACACCTGTCCCTGACGCGACAGTTCTCTTTCAATGGCCTCACGTACCATTTCATCATTATACTCCATAACATAGGTCTGAATAGGCATACGGTCTATTGGTGCTTCTTCCAAAACGCTCATATCTCGAATACCGATCAAACTCATATGAAGTGTTCTAGGAATTGGAGTTGCTGTCAGTGTAAGTACATCAATATTTTCCTTTAATTTCTTAATCTTTTCCTTATGCTGCACGCCAAAACGCTGTTCTTCATCAATGATAAGTAGTCCCAGATCTTTAAATTCCAAATCATCACTCAGAACACGGTGTGTCCCGATCACGATATCTACTAGTCCCTTTTTAGTATCTTCTATGGTTTTCTTCTGCTGCGCCGCTGTGCGGAAACGGCACATCAAATCCACACGCACTGGAAATTCTTTCATACGCTGCACAAAGGTATTATAATGTTGCTGTGCAAGTATTGTAGTTGGCACTAAGTAAACAACCTGTTTGTTTTCCTGTACCGCCTTAAACGCTGCACGAATGGCAATCTCTGTCTTCCCAAATCCTACATCACCGCATACAAGACGATCCATGATCTTCGTGCTTTCCATATCTCGTTTTGTTGCTTCAATAGCCAACATCTGGTCTTCTGTCTCTTCAAACGGAAACATTTCCTCAAATTCTTTTTGCCATACAGTATCTTCCCCATAGACAAATCCTTGCTGTTCCTGTCTTGCTGCATAAAGCTGTACCAAATCTTTTGCAATCTCTTTGACAGCTCCACGTACACGCGTCTTGGTCTTTGTCCACTCTTGTCCACCTAATTTATTTAATTTTGGTTTCTTCGCATCTGCACTTGCATATTTTTGGATCAGATCAAGCTGTGTCGCTGGAATATATAGATTTCCGCCACCTGCATAGGAAATCTTCATATAATCCTTCGAGACTTTATCTCGCTCAATCTTTTCAATACCTTGATAAATACCGAGTCCATGATTTTCATGAACAACGTAGTCTCCTACCTTTAGCTCTGAAAAGCTCAAAATTTTCTGTCCCTCGTAGACTTTACGTTTTCTTCTTTTCTTCACTTTTCCAAAGATATCCGTCTCAGAGATTACCATAAATTTTAACATTGGATACTCATATCCTTCTGTCACGTGACCATAGGTCACCATGATCTCTCCTGCTCCTACTTCTCGATCCATATCTTCACTATAAAAGCTGCTTAAATTATAATCTCGCAAATCTTCTTCAAGACGCTTCGCTCTCGTACGCGAGCCTGATAAAAGTACAACACGGTATCCATTTCGTTTCAATCGTTTCAAATCTCTTGTTAACGTTTCAAAGCTGCTATTATATGGATTAACGCTTTTTGCCTGCAGATGGACAATTTCACGGAGTTTTAGTTCCTTCGCTTTCATTTCAAGTCCCGAAAATCCAATTCCATAAAAGGTATTCATTTTATTTGCAATATCTTTTACAGAGAACAATTTCATTTCTTCCTCTGAAACTTCTAACCCACTTTCAAAACGGTTTGCTTGGGCTTTCACAAATTCATTCTGAATTTCATTTCCTTTTTCGATCAAACGTACTGGTTCGTCTAAAAATAATATCGTACGTTCCACATCAAAGTAATCCAAAAAAGAAACACGTTTCATTTCTTCTTCTGGAAAATCACTCGCAGGATAGATTACCACCTCTTCTAAATTCTCAATAGAGCGCTGACTATCTACATCAAACGTGCGGATAGAATCTATCTCATCTCCCCAAAGCTCTATACGTATCGGAACCTCTTCTGTTAATGGATAAACATCTAGGATCCCACCACGTACTGAAAACTGTCCAGGTCCTTCAATCTGTTCTTCTCGATCATATCCAAGCATGACCATATCTTTCTTCAGCTGTTCAAAATCTATCGTATCCCCCACCGAAAAATGAAGTGTACGTTGTTTCATCACCTCAAACGCTGGAACTGCATCCATAAATCCGTCAAAGCTCGTAACTACCGTCACTTGTTTCTTTTCCACCAATGCTTGGAATACTTCCATTCGCTGTTTCATCAAATATTTTCCCCGAATATCTGCTTGGTAAAAAAGCAGATCTTTCGCGGGATAATAGAAGATATCATTTTCTAAGAAGCGATACTCTTCACATATTTGTTTTGCTTTTGTCTCACTTGAAACAGCAATGATTCTGTAATCAAAACCATCGCTCAGTGCATACATCATATGTGTTTTCTGAGATGTCACACATCCCGAAAACTGAATCATTCCTTTTTTCTCTTTGCGTTTTTTCAGAACGGAATCAAACTCAGCCAATTCCATGAGTGGTGCTACAAAAGCCTGCATTTTACTACCCCTTATGCTTTTACTTTTTTGTTAAACTGATTCATCGCAGCATCTATCTCATCTTGTAAAATAAGTTCCACTGCTTCTATTGCATCCTTATATCCTTCATTCATAACTTCTGCTTCTTCTTTAGAAAAATGTCCAAGTACATAATCTGCCAAGTCATAATGCTTTGGTTTTTCTCCAACGCCTACTTTGATTCGTTGAAATACAGTTGTTCCTAGATGTGCAATGATGTTCTTGATCCCATTGTGTCCACCTGCACTTCCCTTCTTACGAATACGTAATTGTCCTACACCTAAGCTAATATCATCATAAATTACAAGTAATTCACTTTCCTCATCCACTTTATAATAATCAATAAGGCTTCTTACACTTTCGCCACTCAAATTCATATATGTTTGTGGCTTTGCAAGAATCACTTTTTGTCCTGCAATGATTCCTTTTCCACAAAATGCTTTATGTTTGCGATCTGTTACCGATATATTATATTTATCTGCAAGTGCATCTATCACAGCAAAACCAACATTATGTCTTGTACCATCATATTCTGCAGTTGGATTTCCTAATCCTACGATTATAAACATTTTGTCACCCTCTTTCTATATTGCTCATCCTATTTTACAAGAATGTAGTTCGTTTGTCACGCAAAACAAATGAATAATTTCCCATGCTTCCTCATACATTATAAAAACAATGATTCTTATTCTTGCAGGAGGTACTTATGAGTTCCAAGACGAAAATTGTAGTCCTACACATGAAAGAAATTATATATACTGCCATCTTTATTGCTTTGGGCATTTTATTTATTATATTATTAGCAGTTATGTTTTCACCAAACAAAAAAGATGCAGAAACAACTACATCTTGCTACACACCCGGTATATATACCTCCAGCTTTTCTCTTAACAATACCAATTTGGAATTAGAAGTCGTGGTTGACCGCTCCCATATCAACGCAATCCGCATAAACAATCTGGATGAAGCGATCACTACCATGTATCCACTCATTGAACCAACCGTTGAACAGCTAGCCGAACAGATTTATCAACAACAATCCTTAGAAAATATATCTTATAGTGAAGAAAGCCCTTATACCTCTCAAGTATTGTTAAACGCGATTACAAAAGCATTAGAAAAAGCTTCCGAATGACCTCGGAAGCTTTTGTATCTAACCTTCAACAATTAAGTATTGGCCGCTTGGTAATGCGAATACTTCTGCTTGCTCTTCTAATTCTTCATCAGACATATTTGAAATATCTGCTCCATTCTCATCAAAGTAATCTCTCACTTCATTCAGTGAATCTACGACTACTGCCATACAGTCTTCTAAAAATGCTTCTGCTTCTTCCATTGTTTCTGCTACTGGCTCATCAAATAATTGCAATTGCTTTTTCAAAAATACATTTAAACATTCTTCATCATAACCGTACATAACTCTCTTGCTCCTTTATCTAAATAAGTGTTGCTAATTGTTCTGCGCTATCTACTGTATGGTCTGCACCATGTTTCTGCAAAACATCTTTTGTTCGGAATCCCCATGTCACACCAACTGTTAAAACACCTGCTGCTTTTCCAGTCATCATATCCACTTCAGAATCTCCAACATATACACATTCTTTTTGATCTACTTGTAATTTTTCTAGTACCTCATAGAGTGCTTTGGGATCAGGTTTTCTTGCTTTCCCATCTTCTTGTCCTTGCACTTCGTCAAACAAATCTGTCCCAAAAAATGTTCTCACTACATCTTTTGTCTGCAAATGAGGTTTGTTTGATAAAACTGCTAATTTCTTTCCTTGGTTTTTCAATGTCTTCAGCATCTCTATTACCCCATCATATGGTGCAACTTGATAAGTACAATATTCTTTGAAGATCCTTCCATAAATCTCCATTGCCTTTTCCAGCATAGAACTCGTCTCATCTCCTGCTGCTTCCAAAGAGCGTTCTATTAACACTCTTGCTCCATTCCCTACAAATGCTCTGCACTGCTCTTGTGTAATCTTTTCTAGTCCTAACTCTTCCAGCGTTGCATTTACAGAAAATGTGAGGGATTCTAATGTGTCTGTTAAAGTTCCGTCTAAGTCAAATATGAATGCTTTGTACATCTTCATCCTCCTCACAACTTGATAAAGTCATCATATTATGAATATAGAGAAATTTCAACATATAAATTACTATTTTTTATTTTTATATCATATTAACTTAAAAACTGTTTCATGCTGCGCAATGCATGTTTTTCTAAACGACTCACCTGTGCTTGCGAAATAGCAATTTCATTTGCTACTTCCATCTGCGTCTTCCCCTCAAAAAAACGTAATCGTATAATATATTTTTCACGTTCACTTAATCGTTTCATGGCATCTTGTAGTGCAAGTCCCTCAATCCAATTTTCTTCCTTGTTTTTCTTATCACTGATCTGATCCATTACATACAACGCGTCTTCCCCATCATTGTATACTGGTTCCTGCAAACTCATCGGCGTTTGTATGGCATCCAGCGCAAATACGATTTCTTCCTTTGGGATTCCAATTTCTCCCGCTAATTCCTGCAGTGTTGGCTCTCTAAGATTTCTTTTTAAATAATTTTCCTTTGCATAAATAGCTTTATAAGCAGTATCACGCAGCGATCGACTCACACGAATGGTACTATTATCTCTCATATAGCGTTTAATCTCTCCGATGATCATGGGCACAGCATATGTGGAAAATTTCACATCTAATTCTGTATTAAAATTATTAATCGCTTTGATCAATCCTACACAACCTATTTGAAATAGATCATCTACATTTTCATTACTATTTGAAAAACGTCTGATCACACTTAAAACCAGTCTTAGATTTCCCTTGATATATTTCTCTTTCGCTTCTTGGTCTCCAGCCTTGATTTGCTCAAATAATTCCTTTTTCTCTTCCTCCTTCAGAATCGGAAGCTTTGATGTATCTACCCCACATATTTCAACTTTATTAAGAGCCATCCTGACATCCTCCTATCACATTTCGTAATAGTAAAATGATGCACAAGATGGCTCTCTTCTATTCAACTTCTATCAAATTTTATCGGTCCCACTTATCCGCCAAATTCTGAATCTGACTTTCAAATTTTGCTAAATCTTTGTTCGCAAGACCTTCATTCTTAAGGACAACTTCCATCAATCGTTTCACCGCAAAAATGACTCTGTTAAATGTTGCTTCTGCACGTAATCTTGCAGGTTTCGCAGTCGTTTTCTTCGCTACACGATTTCCTTCTGTTTGAATTTCATTTGTCACAAGATCCACACAGCCACCAGAATAAGGTGCAAATGCAGGATATCCATAGGTTTCTGTAATTGTTTTTGCAAACTCATCCGTCACTGTATCCTCTCCGTGCACAACAAACACATGTTGTATATCGGATTCAAATCCACCAAGCCAGCTTAATAATCCCTTCATGTCTGCATGACCACTGATTCCTTTTAAAGATTCAATCTTAGCTGCTACTTCGATGTTTTCGCCAAAGAGCTTAACAGATGGCACTCCCTCGATCAATTTGCGTCCAAGCGTACCTTGCGCTTGATAACCTACAAAAAGTATCGTACATTCTTTTCTCCATAAATTATGTTTCAAATGATGACGGATTCGGCCAGCTTCACACATTCCCGATGCAGAAATGATTACTTTTGGTTTTTCGTCATAATTAATAAGCTTTGAATCATCACTGGTTACAGATAGCTTTAACCCTGGAAATACTAATGGATTGATTCCTTTTTCTACTAATTTCATTGCTTCTTCATCATAACAGCCTCTTCCATTTTTGGTAAACACGTTTGTTGCTTCGATTGCTAATGGGCTATCCACATAGACTTCAAAATTTTGAAATTCTGGTAACAATCTCTGTTCTTTTATCTCACGGATAAAATACAACATTTCCTGCGTTCTTCCTACTGCAAAGGAAGGGATTACAACATTTCCACCTTTTTGGAATGTTTCCCGCAGGACTCTTGTAAATTCACCAAGATAGTCTGGACGTTCTTCACTATGAATGCGATTCCCATAAGTAGATTCGATCACAACATAGTCTGCTTCTTTTGTAATACTTGGATCCTTAATAATCGGTTGATCCATATTCCCTACATCTCCTGAGAATACGATCTTCTTTGATACATCTCCTTCATCTACCCACACTTCAATGCTGGCAGAACCTAACAAATGTCCTATATCCGTGAAGCGAACGCGAATCCCTTCACATAAGGTTAACATCTGTCCATAATCACATGGTGCCAAAAGAGAAATTGCAGTTTCTGCATCCACCATCGTATAGAGTGGTTCATATAATGCATCTCCTGAACGTCTTGCCTTACGATTTCTCCATTCTGCTTCAAATTCTTGAATATGTGCGCTATCACGAAGCATGATATTACATAAATCTGCTGTCGCGAATGTTGTAATAATCTCTCCTTTAAATCCATGTTTACATAATAATGGGATCAATCCTGAGTGGTCAATGTGGGCATGAGTTAGAAGTATATAATCTACATCTCCTGCTACAATTGGCAATTCTTGATTTTCATAAAGGTCTGGCCCTTGTTCCATCCCACAGTCGATTAGAATATGTTTTCCATTTGCTTCTAACAAGTGACAACTTCCTGTCACCTCATGAGCGGCGCCAATAAATGTCAGTCTCATAAACTCAACCCCTTTTTTCTTTCATTTTACCACTTTCCTTCCCATTTTTGTACGATATTATAAATATTTTATATTTCATATCGTACCATTTCCCGCTTTAGTCTTTGCATAATTTTCTTTTCCAAACGAGAAATATAAGACTGAGAAATCCCTAGCAGATCTGCTACTTCTTTTTGTGTTTTTTCCTCCCCATCTGCTGTGGATAATCCATATCGCATTTGCACGATCAGGCGCTCCCTGCTCGTCAAACAATTCATTGCTTTTCGAAGCAGTTTTCTCTCAGCCTCGTTTTCCAAGTCTCTATAAATAGTATCTTCCTCCGTACCCAAAATATCAGATAAAAGTAATTCATTCCCATCCCAATCTACATTTAACGGTTCATCAATGGATACTTCTAATTTCGTTTTATTATTTCTTCTCAAATACATTAAAATTTCATTTTCAATACAGCGAGAAGCATAGGTAGCTAACTTAATATTTTTATCGCGATTAAAAGTCTGAATTGCTTTGATCAAACCAATCGTACCGATAGAGATCAAATCTTCTACACCAATTCCTGTATTGTCAAATTTCTTTGCAATATAAACTACAAGACGCAAATTATGTTCAATCAACAATTTCTTTGCTTCTTCTTGCTCTTCTGTTCCTAATTGACAAATGGCCTTATTTTCTTCTTCTGCTCCTAGTGGTGGTGGCAGAATATCGGTTCCTCCTATATAATGTATTTCTCTACTTTCTGGAAAGAAAATAGTACGAATTACCCCTTGTGGCATAGCCATCTTCATTATCATCTAAACTCCTCCTAAAACAAACTTGGATGTAAGATGCATTCGTGGATTTTTTCTTCACTGATACCAAATAGTGGGTTATCGATCCATTGTGCATTTTTCTGATAAATGCATATTTTATCTACAGAAAATGCACGTAACACTCCCGCTTCTTTTCCTATGGATTTGTAAGGTACATAAATCAGCTCCCGTTTCGTTTCTTTTAAAATCTGTTCCCCCAGTTCTTTTTTCAAAATACTAACTGGTCTTCCTGTAATCGGATCATACAGACTATTCCCTGTATCAATCATTCCATTTGCTTCGTAATGCTTTTCCCCTACAAAGATTTCTAATCGACAGTGATATTGATTCCATCGCAATAACTGTTCTATAAAGTTCCAAAGAAAAAGAGCGCTATAATAGCCTCCTATTGCAAAAAACAAAAAAAGACTTGCTGCTTTTACATATTGAGATACGCTCTCAAGAATACCACCCACTAAAATTGCACTTATGTACAATAGGATCATAGCTTTTCCAAAGCCACGAATGCCTCTCACTTTTAATCCAACTCGAATCATGCATGTATTTACAAGCAGGTGAAATATGATGTATTTCCAGAATTCACTCTTGATTGGAAGAATTATCACAATGCATGTTAATAATGCCCCTACGATTGCTCCTAAGAAAATGTTTCTATGCGTGGCAGTGCTTCTTAACATTTTTCTTACGAGCAGCAATAAGATGTAATCCATCAAAAAATTCACAAGAAAGAACACATCTAGATACAATTCGTAATACATGCTTCACCTACTTTCTCTTTCGCTACGAAATTGATTTGGTACTTAAGCAAGATTCATTATAGGAAATGAGCATAAAAAAAAATGTCGAAGAAACGTGCGACTGCACATTTTTTCTTCGACATTTTATTTCATATTAATTATTCACTATTTCTTTAAGAAAGAAGGAATGTTAATTGATTGTTCCTTTACTTTGCTTGTTGGTGTTCTTGGAACTTGTAATGTTGGTGTTGTTCCAGTGCTTGATGCTGTTGACTTTTCTTGAGAGCCATTCACGAAAGAAAGATCAATTTCTAGAAGTTTTGGAGCTTCCACTACAGGGGCTTCGTATTTTTCCACATTTTGAATTGGTGGTACGTTTTTCCCTTCTAATCTTGATTTCAATTTCGCTGTTGTACCACTCACATTATGTAAACCTGTAGCAATTACTGTGATTGTAGCTTCATCCGTCTTGCTGTCATCATACATTGCACCAAAGATGATATTTGCTTCTTCTCCAGCTAAATCTTGAACATATTCTGCTGCATCACTTGCATCCATAAGAGAAATATCCCCAGAAATGTTAATAATAACGTGTGATGCTCCTGAAATTGTTGTTTCAAGTAATGGACTTGCAACTGCTTCTTTTACAGCTTGAAGCGCTTTGTCATCTCCCTTACCGTATCCAATACCAATATGAGCTACTCCCTTGTCTTTCATAACTGTTTGAATATCAGCAAAGTCAAGGTTGATTAATGAAGGTACGTTGATCAAGTCTGTAATACCTTGAATACCTTGTTGTAATACTTCATCTGCTTTTTTAAGAGCATCTGGCATTGTTGTTCTTCTATCAACAACTTCTAATAATTTATCATTTGGAATTACGATTAATGTATCTACATTTTCTTTTAATTTTTCGATACCTGATAACGCATTGTTCATACGTGTTTTTGCTTCAAAACGGAAAGGTTTTGTAACAACACCTACTGTCAATGCTCCTTGTTCTTTTGCAATACGTGCTACAACTGGTGTTGCTCCTGTACCAGTTCCGCCACCCATACCGCAAGTAACGAATACCATATCAGCACCTTTTAATGCTGCTGCAATTTCTTCTGCACTTTCTTCTGCTGCTTTTTCACCAACTTCTGGTTTTGCTCCAGCACCAAGACCTTTTGTAAGCTTTTCACCAATTTGCATTGATGTTGGCGCTTTTGTTAATTCTAATGCTTGTTTATCTGTGTTAATTGAAATAAATTCAACACCTGAAATTTGTTCATCGATCATACGGTTTACAGCGTTATTTCCGCCTCCACCTACACCTACTACGATTATTTTAGCTGCTGCTTCTGATTCATTTGTCATAATTTCTAACAAGAGTTTCTCCTCCTTCGTTTTCCTATTTATCTTACACGTCCCTAGACTATATCGCATTTTGCCATATAGATATATAATAAAGACTTTCGGTTAAATAATCAATAGTTTTATTCTAAATTTTCTTTTAAGATTTCGTCAGTTTTTTGTTCAAAACTGATATTTTTACTATCTGATGTATAATGTTCCAGCTTCAGTGTTCCTTCTTTTCCCTCCAGCTGTTCTAAAATTGGAGGAAGCTGTAAAATTTTCTCTTCAAAATTAGTTTTTCCCAATGTAACACACACACCATCAAAGTGCAGCTGCATCCCATCATCCCATACAAGTCTATCTGTAACAAGCTGACTCTTTTTTAACTGTGAAGCTACTTCTACTACATAAGAAAATATCTTTTCATTCTCCACTTGAAGATATTCATATTCTGCTGCATCATTAACTTCTAATCCCTCTACAACAGGAATCTCTTCTCGAAGCATTGCGCTTTTATCAAGTACCAATCCTTTTTCATCAAAGTAAATATACATATCTTCTTTTAAAACACAGCCTGCTATCTTCTTTTCTTCTACCTTGACTGTTACTTTCCATGGTGCTCCTAGACTTACGTGCATGGATTCCAAATAAACAGGTATCTCATGTGTTCCAAAATTATATTTCCACCAAGTATAAATCGCATTGTTCGTAAATGCGTCTTCTTTTATCCATGCTTCAATATCACTTTCTCTTGCTAGTTCCGTCCCCGATATTTCTATCTTTTGTACATGTGTCAGCAACAACAATGCTAATGTAATATTAGTGATTGTTAGCAAAAGCATTATAACTGCATAGAGATAATATCCAAATTTACTTTTTTTCTTTCGCCGTTTTCTTGTTCTTTCTTCCTTTTCCCCTTGCATCTTTTTGTCCTCCCCTGACTATTCTATCAGATAGGATACATTTAGTACAAGCCCTATTTCTGCCAGTAAAAACAAAACGGAAGTACCTCCATAACTTATAAATGGCAATGTAATTCCTGTATTTGGAATTGTATTCGTAACAACAGCAATATTCAAAATAACTTGAATCATCATATGTGCCATTGCTCCGCTAGCAATCAATGTTCCAAACAAATCTTTTGCATGCACAGCAATCACAAAAAAACGCCAAATCATGATCAAAAATAATAAGATCAAAAAACTTGCCCCAAATAGTCCCCACTCTTCACAAACAATTGCAAAGATCATGTCATTTTGTGCTTCTGGAACAAATCCTAATTTTTGAATACTTTCTCCAATTCCACGTCCAAACAAACCGCCAGATCCGATAGCATATAGCCCCTGTAACGTCTGATAACCTTTTTCATATTTTTCCGGATTTCTCCATATCGCAATGCGTTCCAAACGATAGCTTTCTAAAGCCAAAAAAATTGCTAAAAATCCGATCCCGCTTCCTCCAAGCCAGATGAACTTAGCGTAGATTGGACTTGCAACAAAGACAAGAACAACTCCAATTCCTAAAATTATAATAGCCGTACTTAAATTACTGGCGCCAACCAATCCTACAATTGGTAAAATTGTAATCATTACTAGTAATAAATCTTTCATTTTTCGCATTTGTTTTCCATGTTTGATAATAAAATTTGACAGAAAAATAATAACTGCTACTTTTGCATATTCGGAAGGCTGAAAAGACAAAGGTCCAAAAGATAACCATCTTTTGGACCCATTATATTCATCACCTATTAGTAATACTGCAAATGATAAGCCAATTGCCAGCAAGTACGCTGGTACAGCAAATCTTTGCCAAATGTGATAATCAATCTGTGTCATTATATACATGCCTGCTAATCCTAACGATGTTGCAAACAGTTGTTTTTTCAAATAGTAAAAGGAATCATTAAACTTATTTTGTCCATTGTAGGCACTCGTACTATAAAGTATGATACTTCCTACAATTACAAATAGGATAACCACTCCAAGAAGTATGTAATCATATCTTCCTTTTCGCTTTGTCAACTCCTTCTCACCTCTTACAATGCTTTTACAAATTCTTTGAACTTATCTCCTCGTTCTTCAAAATTCTTAAACATTCCCCAACTTGCACATGCTGGTGATAAAAGAACTGCTTCCCCTGATTCAGCATTTTTGGCACATGCCTGTACTGCATCCTCCAAACTATCCACTAAAATAATATCTTCAAATCCGCAATTTCTTGCAGTTTCTGCTATCTTTTCTCTTGTCTGTCCAAGGAGTACTAAACATTTTACTTTTCCATCAAATGCGCGAATCCAATCTTCATAATCTGAATCTTTATCATATCCTCCGCCGATCAGAAGTGTCTTGCGGTTCATTGCCTGAATTGCCTTGATCGCTGCATCTGGATTCGTTCCTTTCGAATCATTGTAATAT
This sequence comes from uncultured Faecalimonas sp., assembly GCA_964440185.1. Classification (GTDB taxonomy): domain Bacteria; phylum Bacillota; class Clostridia; order Lachnospirales; family Lachnospiraceae; genus Faecalimonas. The sequence goes on from CAYTRJ010000008.1 coordinate 26,548, forward strand.
GCAACACCATCTTTTTCGCATACAAATTCAATGCGATGTGCAACCCCTGCAAATGATTTTATTGTTTGACGAATCACATCCATTGGAACACCATAAGCGATTGCCATTCCGGCTGCTGCCATTACATTTTCATAATTATGTGTTCCTAGTAATTGTAATTCATCCACATGACAAAGGAGGATTTCTTTCTCTCCTTTATAAATGATATTGCCATCTTGCAAGAAAATTCCTTTTTCTAACGCACGTTGGCTGCTAAAATATAGAACCTTCGCACGCACTTTTTCACCAAATTTTCTAGTTACTTCGTCTTCATAGTTCAACACACAAGTATCTTCCTCTGTTTGGTTCTTCGCAATCTCTTCCTTTGCGGCAATATATGCTTCCATCGTATGATGACGATTCAAATGGTCCGGCGTAATATTCAAGATTGCACTTACACATGGTCGAAAAGCATGCACTGTTTCTAATTGAAAACTGCTTACTTCAGCAACTGCTACTGCACCTTCTGTCATCTCCATTGCCGCCATTGTGTACGGATTTCCAATATTTCCAACAACATACACTTGTTCTTTATAGTTCTTCATGATTTCTCCCAAAAGAGCAGTTGTTGTCGTCTTTCCATTCGTTCCTGTGATTGCAAGTACATCGCCTTTTCCATATGTATATGCAAGTTCAATCTCTCCCCAAATTGGAATTCCTTTTTCTCTCATGCGATTCACCACTGGAAGATCTGTTGGTACACCAGGACTCATCACAACGAGTTCTAATGTATCCATTACCTCTTCTGGTAATTCTCCGAGGATGATTTCTGCATTCACCTTCATATTACTTACATCTAACGATGTGTTTCCGTCATATAAAATAACTTGTTTTCCTACTTGTTCAAGCAAATTACAAGCTCCGATACCGCTTATTCCTGAACCAAATACAAGTACCTTCTTGTCTGTCATAACCTTACGTTCCTTCCTACATCACCATCAATGCAATCAAGCAAAGAATAGCTGTAATAATTGAAAATACTGCCACAACTCTTGTTTCTGACCAGCCACATAATTCAAAGTGATGATGAATTGGAGCCATCTTGAAAATTCTCTTTCCACCTGTCTTTTTAAAATATGTAACTTGAATCATTACGGACAATACTTCCACTAAATAAATCATTCCCACGATCACGATGAATAATGGCATCTGAAGCATGTAAGCCGTAGATGCAACAAAGCCACCGAGTGCAAGGGAACCTGTATCTCCCATAAATACACTAGCTGGATATACGTTAAATAATAAAAATCCTAACAAAGCACCAACAACTGCACATGTAATTGGCTCAATCCCACTTTGTGTTCCAATTGCTACAACCGTAAAGAAGGTAGCAACCAATACTGTAACACTAGACGCAAGACCATCCAAACCATCTGTAAAATTCACACCATTTACCGTTCCAATCATAACAATAAATAACATTGGAATTGCTAAAATTCCCAAATCCAAGTATTTACCACCACTGAATGGAATTAACATTGTAAGTGGCACATCTGTAAATTTTATTACATAAAATGCAAAAATAGCAGTTACTATGATTTGTAATGCCATCTTTTGTTTTGGATACAATCCATCTGAGCGCTTCATTACTACTTTTAGATAATCATCCAAAAACCCGATCAAACCAAATCCCAATGTTACAAATAAGATTGGAATGATCTTTGGATAGTCTTTCATATAAAGTAACGATGTCAGTACAATACTTGCTAAGATGATCACGCCTCCCATTGTTGGAGTTCCTGTCTTCTTTAAGTGTGATTGTACTCCTTCCACACGTTCTGTCTGTCCCATTTTTAATTTTCTAAGCATCGGTATCACTACTGGTCCCATGATCACGCTAAGCGCAAATGAAATCAGCACCGGTATAACTACTGTATAGTCCATAATACACCTCTTTATCTCTTTTTTGTATAATCCAATATAGTATACAACTATTCGCTTGTCTTTTCAATCCCCAGATAAGGTAGTATGTTTTCAAAAACACTTCGTATCACAGGCGCTGCAATCGTTCCTCCATAGTAAATTCCCTGTGGATTATGAATGACCACAAGAGCAACGATCTGCGGATCATCTGCAGGGGCAAACCCAACAAAAGAAGAAATATACTTATGTGCACTTCTAGGAAGCGTCTGTGAAGTTGCTGTCTTTCCACCAATTTTGTAACCTTCTATATAAGCATTTTTCCCAGTTCCTTCTGAGACAACACTTTCCAAAAGTTGCTTCATTGTTTCCGATGTTTCTTCAGACATAACGCGTTTTTCTTCATAAGAAAATGTCTTCAATACAGTTCCGTCTTCACCAAGAACACGTACTCCAAAATGCGGTGTCACTCGGATCCCACCATTTACCATAGCACTCACCGTCGTAGCCAATTGCATTGGCGTAATTTGAAACGACTGTCCAAAGGACATTGTTGCTAACTCTACCTGTCCTACATTTTCTTTCTTATGCGTGATCGTACTCGCTTCCCCCGGAAGATCCACACCTGTTTTCTCCATCAATCCAAAGGTTTCAAAATATTCATAAAATTTATCTACTCCTAATCGCAATCCAATATCCATAAATACCGGATTGCATGAATTTTGAATCCCTTCTACAAAAGTTTCTGCTCCATGTCCACCTACTTTGTGGCACCGGATTCTTCTATCCTCTACAATTCGATATCCCGGGCAATAAAATGTATCTTCAAGTTTCAAAACACCTGCTTCCAAACAGGCTGATGTTGTGAAAGTCTTAAACGTAGACCCTGGCTCGTAAGTATCATTGATACAGCTATTTCTCCACATCTGATTTAATATATCTTGTTTTTCTTCTGCATCACTTGGCTGCGTTTCCAACTGTAAAGATTCTAACGAAAACGGATCATTCAAATTAAATTCAGGTACATTGACCATTGCAATGATTTCTCCATTTTGTGGATTCATCATCAAAATAGACACTTTATCTGCCTGTTTTTCTTCCATTACTTTCTCTGCAGCCTGTTGTGCATACATTTGAATATTATAATCCATACTGATCTGCAATGTTTTTCCTTCAACTGGTTCTACCCGCTCTTCTGCAATGCCATCTAATTCAATCCCTCTTGCATCTGTTGTAGTCAGAATACTTCCATTTATCCCTTTCAAATACTCTTCATATTTTACTTCTAATCCAATGATCCCTTGATTATCTCCCCCTGTAAAGCCCAGTACTTTCGAAGCTAATTCATCATATGGATAATAACGTTTATAATCTTCATCGATTTTTACACCGTCCAACTCATACGCACGTATTTTATCCCCAATTTCTTTCTCTACATTTGTTTTAATCCGTTCTCGTGAAGACACTTTTTCTACTTTTGCCCGCACACTTTCTTCTTCCATTTGGAGTTCTTTCGACAACACCTCTATCACGCGCTCTGCGTCTGTTATCTGACTATGGATCACAGAAATCGTACAGACACTTTTGTTTGTTGCCAAAACAACCCCTTTCGTATCTATAATTTCTCCTCTTGCAGCCTTAATATCACGTTCACGTTCATGCAGATTTTCTGCTCTCTCTTGATAATATTCTGCTTCAAAAATCATAAGATATGCAAGTCTCCCGATCAGCAATCCGATCATACTCACTGCACACACAAACACGATCAATACCTTTTTTCGATGATATGTTTTGTTCTTCATAAAAAAACCTCATAAAAATATCTATAATATTTATGAGGTTTCATTATCACTTATTCACTTGTTACTGTTTTTGTAATATTCAAATATGGAAATGATTCTTCCATGATCTCACGTGCTAATGTTGTCACCAAAGCACTGTTTGCTTGGTTATCCACATTTGGTTCGTCAATCACTACATAAATCAAAACTTCTGGATCATCTACTGGTGCAAATCCCATATAAGATAAAACATATTTTCCATTTCCACGAGGAAGCTTTTGAGCAGTCCCTGTTTTTGCACCAATATCATATCCTTCCACCTGTGCATTTTTTCCAGTTCCATCTGTCATAGTCTTTCTCATATAAGTTCTCAATATGCTGGATGTTTCTTCCGAAACCGTTTTCTTTGTTAAAATCGGATTCTTATTTTCTACCACATTTCCGTTTTCATCCTGAATTTGCTTTACAACATGTGGCTCATAATAATTCCCTCCATTGATAAGCGAAGAAAATGCTCCTACCATCTGTGTCATTGTCACATTAAAGCCTTGTCCAAAGGAGTTTGTAGCCAATTCTACCGGTCCCATATTCTCTTCATTATATACCAATGCACTTGTTTCTGCTTCTCCTGGCAAATCAATTCCTGTATCTTGACCAAATCCAAAAATGGATTGATAATTACAAAATTCATCAATTCCCATTTTCGCAGCTGCTTCCATCATTACGATATTGCATGAATTTGCAATCCCATCACTTAATGTCTGTATTCCATGACCATTTCGATTGTGACATCGTATTTTAGTAGATGCAATTTCTTTATATCCTGTACAATTATAAGTTTCATTTCCGGAAAGTATCCCTGATTCCAAACCAGCTGCAATCGTAAATGGTTTTACAGTAGAACCCGGCTCATATGTATCAGATACACAAAAGTTCTTCCAAATACTGTTTAATGCATCCAATTTTGTTTCACTTGACATCGCGTCTATCTCTTCTTCTGAATAGTATGCAGTCAGGTCTCTTGGATTATTTAGATCGTAATTAGGATAGGAACTTTCTGCAAGAATTTCTCCAGTATTAGGGTCAGCAATGATAACTGCTGTGTTTTTACTTCCTGCTCCTGTTGTCGCGCCATTTCGATATTGTTCATTAAAGGCAATCACATGCTTTTCCACAATACTTTGTAATGCAATATCAATTGTAGAAACCACAGTATTTCCATTGATTGCTTCTTTTACGGTTCTCTCTAATGCTGCATCCGTATCCAGGTAACCATACTCTCTTCCATCTGTTCCATTTAAAACACTGTTGTAGCTCGATTCAATCCCTGCATTTCCCACATTTCCTGAAACAGTAAATCCTATTACATCTGACGCAAGTGTTGCATATGGATAGGTGCGCTGATAATCTTCTTCCAACCAGATACAAGAAATATATTGGTAATTTTCTTTATCATCTTGAAGTTCATAAAATGCCTGGGCTTGTTCATAGGAAACCTTCTTTTTCAAAATGCAATAACGTCCTGTTGGATTTTCTTCTACAATTTCATCAATTACAGCCGAATCCACCTCAAAGCACTTTTCCACCGCATCTTTTACCTGCCTAATAGATGCCATATCCACTTCTTCTTTTTCGCTGGAAAGCATCACATAAGCATCTAAAATCACATTGTATACGCGCTGGCTTGTCGCGATCACAGTACCATTTCTATCTAAAATATCACCACGCTTGAACGGAATCGTTCTACTATTGTACTGTTGTTGGTTTAATACAATCTTTGTATATTCTTCCCCTTTGGATGCGTTGATGTATGTCACTCTTCCTATCAATGCGACAAAAGCTAGTACAATTGCCATAAACAACAATACTAGCTTCTTTTGCATTCGTTTGGGAAATTTCTGCCGAATTGGCGATGTTTTTTTCCTCTTCATACGTTTCCCCTACTTTATTTGACTTGCTACAATTCCACTCTCCGGAATTGCCGCATATTGTGTAATTTCTCCCTCTGTTGGGCTTTGATACGTCACAATCTGATCATCTTGTGCATATACCATTCCCAATTCATTCATAGCAATGTCTCTGATTTCTTCTATGTTCATAGAATTCATAATTACATTGTACTTTGTTGTATTATCTTCCTTTGCATCTGCGAGTTGCTGCTGCAAAGATATGATACGTTTTGATCGGTTTGTAATCTCTGATTGCAACTGTAAGTACTGTACACATGCAAATAGAACTACTACCGATGCGACTGTTAGAAATACAACGTATCCACGATTCATATGTAACGCTTTACTGCGATTTCTACGTACTTGCTGGCTTACCTTCTTCTGTGGTGCTTGCCTCTGCGGTTCTGCAGCTATGGCTTCTTTGCGTACCACATTGCCATGTACATATGCTGCCATCTTACTTTCACTCCCCTAATATTTATTCCCCTAACTTCGTTCAAAAATACGAAGTTTTGCACTCTTCGAGCGGCTATTTTCTTCTAGCTCTTCTGCACTTGGAAGAATTGGTTTTCTTGTAATTACTTTCCCTTTTGATTCATTTCCACATACACATACTGGAAAATGGCTCGGACATACACAAGGATTCTCATTCTTGCGGAAATTGCTTTTCACAATCCGATCCTCTAATGAATGGAACGTAATGATACAAATCCTTCCATCTTTATTTAATAATTCAATCATGTCATCCAAATTTTCGCGAAGTACTTCCAGCTCCCTATTCAATTCAATACGAATTGCCTGGAAAGTTCTCTTAGCAGGATGTCCTGCAGTCTTTTGAAATTTCATTGGTATGGCACGTTTAATAATCTCAATTAATTGACCAGTAGTTTCGATTGGAGCCTTTTCGCGTTCCATTACAATATGTTTTGCAATGTTCTTCGCGAATTTATCTTCCCCATAATCACGAATGATGCGAAAAAGTTCCATCTCACTATAGTCATTCACGATGTCCCTGGCTGTCAATTGCTGACGTCTATCCATTCTCATATCCAAAGGAGCATCTACGCGATAAGAAAATCCTCGTTCCGCCGTATCTAACTGATAAGATGATACGCCCAGATCAAGCACGATCCCATCGACCTTGTCAATGCCTAATTTTTGAAGCTGCGACTTCATATCACAATAGTTGCTTCGGACTATTGTAACTCTC
>CAYTRJ010000009.1:0-17222 GCA_964440185.1 uncultured Faecalimonas sp.
CCTGCTTTCACAAGATCACCTTTTACCATCCAGCTTCCGCCGCATGCAATGATTCTGTCATATGCAAGATAATCTTTTACGTTCTTCGGGCTGATTCCACCTGTTGGCATAAATTTCATTCCAACATAAGGAGCTGCCATTGCTTTGATCATCGGAAGACCGCCAGCCTGTTCTGCCGGGAAGAATTTCACTACTTCGAGACCATTTTCAATAGCCTGTTCGATATCGCTTGGATTTGTACATCCCGGTGTGATCGTGATGCCTTTTTCCACACAATATTTTACGATACGCGGATTTAATCCAGGGCTTACGATAAATTTTGCACCTGCTGCTACTGCACGGTCAACCTGCTCTGTTGTAAGAACAGTTCCTGCACCTACGAACATTTCCGGAAACTGCTCAGACATGATACGGATACATTCTTCTGCTGCTTCTGTACGGAATGTCACTTCTGCACATGGAAGTCCACCTTCTACTAATGCTTTTGCAAGTGGAGCTGCATCTTTTACATCATTTAATACTACTACTGGTACTACACCAAGTTCTTGTACTCTTTGTAATAATTCGTTCATTTCTTTTTCCTTCTTTCCTAAACATCAAACCCGAAGTATCTCTTTGCATTGTTGTATGAGATACCTTTTACGATTTTTTCTAACACACGGTAGTCAGCTGGATATTCTCCGTTTTCTACCCAATCACCAATTAATTCACACATAATACGGCGGAAATATTCATGTCTTGTGTATGACAAGAAACTTCTGGAATCTGTAAGCATTCCGACAAAATTTCCTAACAATCCTAAGTTTGCTAAAGATGTCATTTGTTCGATCATACCTGTTTTGTGGTCATTGAACCACCATCCACTACCTTGTTGGATCTTACCAACTGCTGAAGAATCTTGGAAGCATCCGATCACTGTTCCAATTGCTGCATTATCCACTGGATTTAAGCTGTAAAGAATTGTTTTTGGTAACTCATCTGTTTCAGCTAATGCATTTAAGTAATCTGCCATTTGTGCAGATGGAGCAAAGTTGTTGATGCAATCGATACCAGCATCTGGACCTAATTTACGGAACACACTTTGATTGTTATCACGTTTTACACCGTAATGTAATTGCATTGCCCAACCTTTTTTGTTGTAAGCTCTACCCATAGCAATCATAAATGCTGTTTTGTATTTTAGCTCTTCTTCACGGCTTACTGATTCACCTGCAAGTCTTTTTGCAAAAATTGATTCCACTTCTTCTGCAGAAGCTGGTGAATAGAAGATATATTCTAAACCATGGTCAGAAATGCGGCATCCGATTTCTTCAAACCAATCCATTCTTTGTTGTAATGCTTCCAATAATGTTGCAAAGCTTGTCACTTCAACATTGCTGATTTTTGATAACTTCGCAAGATATTCTAAGAAATCAGGTTTTTCAATGTTCATTGCTTTATCTGGTCTCCAAGTTGGAAGTACTTGTACCGAAAAGCTGTCGTCTTCTTTGAGTAATTTATGCCATTCAAGAGTATCTGCTGGATCGTCTGTTGTACATAATAATGTTACATTCGAACCAGAAACTAAATTTCTTGCTGTCATGTTTGGTTCTGCTAATTTTGCGTTGCAAAGATTCCAAACTTCTTCTGCTGTTTCTCCATTTAAAACACCTTCATATCCGAAGTATTGTTTTAATTCCAAATGACTCCAGTGGTAAAGTGGATTACCGATTGCCATTTCAAGTGTTTCAGCCCATTTCTGGAATTTTTCACGGTCTGTTGCATCACCTGTGATGTATTTTTCTTCTACACCATTTGAGCGCATTTGGCGCCACTTATAGTGGTCGCCTCCAAGCCATACTTGTGTAATGTTCTCAAATTTTCTATCTTCATAAATTTCTTGTGGATTGATATGACAGTGGTAATCGATGATTGGCATTACCGCTGCATATTCATGGTATAACTTTTTCGCTGTTTCTGTTGTTAGTAAAAAGTCTTTGTCCATAAATTGTTTCATATGCTTACCCTCTTATTGATTATACATATTTTTTTAATGTTTCACGAACTGCTCCAACACCTGCGATCATTTCTGCAAAATGTTTACATACAGCTTCTGCCATTCCTACTTCGTAGAGATTTACGCCAAAAATTGCTTCATTTTCAAGAACTGGTCTTAAAGCAGCTTCTACATCAGCTTCTTTTCCTAATTCAAATCCTGCAACGTATGGACATACTGTTTCAAGAAGTGGATCTGGACTTAATTCGAATTGTTCGCCATTATCATTTACACCCATCAAGTAACGTAACCATCCAGCAAATACAACTGGGATCAATTTCAGGTCAGCTACATCTAATTCTTCTGATGCAGCATAAGCTTTGATTGTTTCACCAAAACGGATTGCTAATTTTTGTGATGTATCTGTTGCAATACGTTGTGGTGTATCTGGCATAAATGGGTTCGGAATACGTACATTTAATACTGTATCAATGAATTCTTTTGGATCAAGTACGCCTGGGTTTACTACTACAGGAAGTCCTTCTACGTATCCAACTTTTTCTACTAATTTCTTTAATTCAGCATCTTTCATTTCATCAGAGATTTTTTCATAACCTAAGATGCATCCAAATACTGCTAAACATGTATGAAGTGGATTTAAGCAAGTACATACTTTCATTTTTTCCACTTTGTCTACTGTTTCACGTTCTGTGAACATTAATCCACCTTTTTCAAGTGCTTCAGGTCTTCCATTTGGGAACGCATCTTCAATAACAAGATATTCTGTTTCTTCTGCATTTACAAATGGTGCCACATATGTGTTCTTAGAAGTGATCACTGGTTCTAATTCTTCAATTCCATCTTGTTCTAAGATTGCTTCTACAGAAGCATCTGGTCTTGGTGTGATCTTATCGATCATTGACCATGGGAATGTCACTTTATTTTTGTCATTTACATAAGCAACGAATCCTTCTTCTGCTACGCCATTTTCAACCCATTTTTCAGCAAATGTGTTGATTGCTGCATATAACTTGTCACCATTGTGTGAACAGTTATCCATAGAAACCATAGCAATTGGTTTTTGTCCTGCTTCGTATCTTGCGTAAAGAAGTGCTGCAACTTTTCCCATGTAACTCATTGCTTTTTTAGGTCCGTTTGCAAAATCTTCTGGAACACCTGGAAGTAAATCACCTTTTCCATTTACCAAGCTGTAGCCCTTTTCTGTAATTGTGAAAGATGCCATTTGTAAAGAATCTTTTCCAAAGATTTCTACTAAACGTCCGAAATCTACTGGATTTTCAGAGTTTACTGTCAAAGATTCTACTACCGAACCAATTACTGTTTTTTCGATGTTTCCATCTGCTTTTAATGTTACTAATAAATTATAATCATCGTGTGGACGATTCATTTTTTCAACGATTTCATAATCATATCCTTCTGCAACCACAAGTCCTCTATCAAGAAGACCTGCGTTAAGAAGATTTTGTACTACATTTGCTTGGAACGCTCTGAAGATGTTCCCTGGTCCAAAGTGGATCCAAAATGGATTTTCTTTTGTTGCAGCTGTTACTGCTGCTCTGTCGAATTGAGGAAGAGTGTACCCTTTCTCTTCCCATTCTTTTCTATTTGCTAAACCTTGCTCTGTTAATCTCATGATTATTTATTCTCCTTTTCGATTGCTTCCCACAAACCTTGTAAATAGCAAGCTCCAAGTGCACGGTCATATAAACCGTATCCTGGCATTGCAACTTCATCCCAGATCATACGTCCATGGTCTGGTCTGATTGGTCCGTCAAATCCGATATCATATAATGCTTTCATGATAGCGTGCATATCGAATGTTCCTTCTGATGAAAGGTGAGGAGCTTCTTGGAAGTTTGTTGGTGTAATGAATTTCAAGTTACGTACGTGTGCAAAGTGGATTCTTCCTTTTAATGAACGAATCATGTCTGGAAGGTCATTTCCTAAGTTTGTTCCGTAAGAACCTGAGCAGAATGTTACACCGTTGTGTGGGTTGTCTACCATGTTCATCATTCTGTGGATATTTTCTTTATTAATGATGATACGTGGAAGACCAAATACGCTCCATGCTGGATCGTCTGGATGGATTGCCATGTTGATATCGTATTTATCACATGTTGGCATAATTCTTTCTAAGAAGTATTTTAAGTTATCGAATAATTTGTCATCATCGATATCTTTGTACATTTCAAATAATTCTTTTACTTTTGCCATTCTTTCTGGTTCCCATCCTGGCATTACTGTACCATTCATGTCACCTGCGATTGATTCAAACATTTTTTCTGGGTCGATTGCATCTACTGCTTCTTGTGTATAAGCAAGAGCTGTTGAACCATCTTCTAATTCACGTGCTAATTCTGTTCTTGTCCAGTCAAATACTGGCATGAAGTTGTAGCATACTAATTTGATGCCTTCTTCTCCTAAGTTTTCTAAACATTTAATATAGTTATCAATGTACATATCACGATCTGCTGCACCTGTTTTGATTGCATCGTGTACGTTAACACTTTCGATACCAGCGATGTGAAGACCTGCAGCTTCTACTTCTGCTTTCATTTCACGAATACGTTCTCTTGTCCATACTTCACCTGGTTGTGTATCATAAAGAGTTGTGATAACTCCTTTTACGCCTGGGATTTGGCGAATTTGTTTTAATGTAACTGTGTCAAATTTGCTTCCGTACCATCTTAATGTCATTTCCATAGTTTTATTACCTTCCTTCTCCTAAAACTTGTTTCCTTTTTTCTGCCCTCATTATACAAATAGGATGATTGTTAATCAATTGACGTAGTTGTTGTATACATTGCAAATCTTGTGGTTACATGTTACAATTACTCTATATATTTCAAACAAATCGAGGTATTTCTATGAAAAAGAATCTGCAAACTGCATTCCTTTCCAGACAGTACATGCTGTCCAAAGATTTTGAACTGTATTATTACGAAGATCGAGAGCTTCCGAAAGTTTCGCTGCATACTCATGACTACTACGAATTCTATTTTTTCTTAGAGGGTAATGTGCAAATGCAGATTGGAACTAACATTGTTCCAGTCAAATTCGGAGATATTATGCTGATTCCCCCAGAAGTTCCTCATCGTCCAATCATTAAAAACGACGGAACTCCGTACCGACGTTTCATTTTCTGGATCAGTCAGGAATACTGCCAGCATCTGCTTCAGTTTTCCCCAGACTATGCCTATGTTATGCAGCTTGCTCAAATTCAAAAGCAATATTGTTTTCATACAGATCAGATTGCTTCTAATGCAATTCAATCCCGTTTGATCAAAATCTTGACAGAAATGCGTACGGACCGATTTGGACGTGATGCATTGATTTCCACTTTGATCCAAGAGTTGCTCTTGTACATCAATCGTTTAGTGCATAGTCAATCTGCTTCTGCAAAAACCAAACGGACAGATTCTCTCTATGAGCATCTTGTATATTATATCGAAGAACATTTGGAGGAAGATCTGTCGTTAGAACGGCTCGCATCTGAATTTTTTGTCAGCAAATATCATATTGCCCATGTTTTCAAAGATAATATTGGCTTGTCTATTCATCAATATATTACGAAAAAACGGCTTGCTCTTTGCAAAGAAGCCATTCGAGGGCAGATGAATATTTCTGAGGCTTACGAAATGTATGGGTTCGGAGATTACTCCAGCTTCTATCGTGCATTCAAAAAAGAATATGGTATCTCGCCAAAAGATTACCGAGATATGCAAATACAATTAGAAAATAATGAAACAACATAAGGAGGAAACGTTTATGTCATTCGTAAAATACGTAAACAGACAAAACACCGATTCCGTAAAATGGGACGGATTGAAGGAAATGTATGGAGAAGAAAATCTTCTTCCGCTTTGGGTTGCTGATATGGATTTCGAAGCACCTGACTGCGTAACAAAGGCTGTTACAGACTACGCAAGCAAAGGAATATACGGTTATTACCAAGTTCCTGATTCTTATTATGATGCATTTATTGCTTGGGAAAAATCACAGCATCATTATGAAGTCCAAAAAGATTGGATCCGCTTTTCACCTGGTGTAGTATCTGCTTTTAACTGGATCATACAATTTATGACACAGCCTGCAGACAGCGTTATTGTGTTAACACCTGTTTACTATCCATTCTTCCACGCAGTAAACAACAATAATCGCAAACTGATTTCTTCAGAATTAGTGAACACAAACGGAAGCTATTCTATTGATTACGAAGATTTTGAGCAAAAAATCATTGACCATGATGTAAAACTATTTATTCTTTGTTCTCCACATAATCCAGTCGGACGTGTATGGAGCAAAGCAGAGTTGAAAACGTTATTTGACATTTGCCGTAAGCATCATGTATTTGTGATTTCTGATGAAATTCATCATGATATTGTATTTGAAGATCATTCCCACACACCTTCTTTCACAGCAGGAGATTATGATGACATGATGATCACATTAACTGCGCCTTCTAAAACATTCAATCTTGCAGGTTGTCAAAACTCTGTTATCATCATTCCAGACGAAGGCTTACGTGAAAAATGGGATGCTTTTGTAAATCAGATCCATATCCTATCTGGTAATCCATTTGGCTATATCGCAGCTACTGCCGCTTACAGAGATGGACTTGCTTGGTTCCAAGAAGTCAAAGAGATCATTTACGGAAATTACACCTATATGAAAGAGCGTTTTGCTTCCGCACTTCCTGGCATTGTTGTGGCACCACTGGAAGGTACTTATCTTTCTTGGATCGATCTGAAAGACTATCTATCAGCAGAAGAGATGGAAGACTTTATGCAAAAGAAATGTGGGCTTGCTTTTGACTATGGAAATTGGTTTGGCGGTGAATCCTATGGAACATTTATCCGTATGAACCTTGCCACATCTAGAGAAAATGTGGAAAAAGCTGTTGAGTCCATTATCGAAAATTTGAAGTAAAAACAGGAAGGGCAAGATTTCGTATCCATAAAATCTTGCCCTTCTTATTTTTATAAAATTAGCTCCTATACACAATTTCCCCAGCACAAATTGTATAATGAATTTTTCCATATAGAGTATCACCTAAAAATGGAGAATTTTTTGATTTCGAAACAAATCCATCTACTTCCCATGCTTCTTCCGGATTGAATATTACAAAATCTGCTGCCGCACCTACTTCAATAGTTCCACCTGGCAATTTATACAGTCTAGCTGGATTGCTTGTCATCTTTTCCAATAATTCCATCAAAGTCAAATGTCCTGCTCTTACCAAAGAAGTAATTCCAAGGCCAAGAGAAGTCTCTAATCCAATAATCCCACTTGGAGCAGTCCACATCGGCTCTTTTCCCTTTTCTTCCTGGCTATGTGGAGCATGGTCTGTAGCAATCAGATCAATTGTTCCATCTTTCAAACCTTCAATAATCGCTAAGCGATCCCCTTCTGTTCTAAGCGGCGGATTCATCTTTGCCAAACTTCCATGTCTGATAACAGCCTCATCTGTCAAGGTGAAATGATGAGGAGTAGCCTCTGCGTGAATACGAGCTCCCATTTTTTTGGCATTTCGAACTAATGCTACAGAATTTCGAGAGCTAATATGTTGAATCACAGTCTCTGCACCAGAATGCAATGCCAGCATACAGTCCCTAGATACCATAACATCTTCTGCTAATGCAGGAGAACCTTGTATGCCTAAATGTTCAGAAGCAACTCCGTGATTGATGCCATTTTCTGAAATAAAAGCCGGATCCTCTTCATGAAGACTCACTGGTATATCTAGCTCAGCTGCTTGTACCATTGCCTTGTAGCAAAGAGCCTCATCCATAATTGGAATCCCATCATCTGTAAAGCCACAAGCGCCTGCTTTTGCCAATGTTTCCAGATCATTTATTTTCTGCCCTTGAAGCCCCTTTGTAATTGCTGCAGTCTGATAGATTCGAATACCTTCTTTTTCTCCACGTTTCAAAATGTCATTCAAAGTGTCAATATTATCCACTACTGGTTTCGTATTTGCCATACAGATTACAGAAGTAAATCCGCCTTTTGCAGCAGCCAGTGAGCCGGTATGCAAATCTTCTTTATATGTAAAACCAGGATCGCGAAAATGAATATGAGTATCAATCAATCCTGGAGCTATGATCAGCCCAGTAATATCCAGAACTTTCTCTTCTCCCCTTGCTTCCAGTTGTCCTATTTCTGTAATCATTCCATTTTCTATACGCACATCCAAATAATCAGATGTATTTGTGGCAGGATTTATTAAATATCCATTTTTTATCAGCATGTCTCGTCCTCTCCAATTTTACGATCTTACAATCATTCCTTTATAGAAATCTACACCATATGTCAATGCACCTTGTGAAATATTTTCATTCAAAGCATGAATGCTTCCATATTGCTGTGCATCAATATAAAGCGGTGCAAAACGAAGACAATTATCACTTAGGTCACGATAGTATTTTGCATCTGTACCACCTGTCATAACATATGGACAAATTCCTACTCCTGGATAGATTTCTGCCGCCACAGCTTCAATCATATGAAATGGTTTATTATTATAATCTACTACTGGACATGCATAATCTCGATAGATCACTTCTGTCTCAATATCATATTTCTTTGCGTATTCTGTTACAAGTGCAATACTTTCATCTGCATCTTGATGAGGGATAAAACGCATGTTTCCTGTAACGTATGCTTCCTGTGGGAGTACATTATATCCTTCCGAACCTTTTGCCATAGTAAACGCAAGTGTTGTATGAAGCATCGCACCTGCCGGTGCACTGATGACTGGAAGTAGTTTCACCAATACTCCTTTGAAAAGCCACATATTTGCAAAAATCAGACGCATTCCAAAATTCATATTTGGAGCAGTTCTCCGAAACATTTCAATCACAGTTGGATTAAACTGACTTTTAAATGGGCTGTTCTTTTCTATCGCAGTCATAAATTTCCCAAGACGAACTAATGGGGAATTTTTCTTAGGCGCACTTGCATGTCCTCCAGTTCCTTTTGCGACAAACTTTACATCTCCATAGCCTTTTTCCAATACACCAACCATACCATAAGTGCCTTTTACACCTGCAATTGGTTCTTCAATGATCATACCACCTTCATCCATTAAATATTGAAGATGTACACCCTGTTCTTTCAAATAAGAAACAATTGCTGGACCGCCATCACCGCTCCATTCTTCCGTACAGCTGCTTGCAATATAAATGTCACATTCAGCTTCATAGCCTTCTGCAATCATTTCTTCCACTGCTTGAAGCATGCAGAACAAACTAGCTTTCGTATCAACTGTTCCACGTCCCCAAACACGTCCTGTCTCATCAATATCTCCCGAAAATGCTCCATGTTCCCATGTTCCAGTTGCTTCTACTACATCATGGTGACTCATGAAAAGAATTGGTTCATGTGTTCCCTTTCCTTCCCATTTAAAAAGCAAACTTCCGTTAAATTCGTGTTTTTCACATTTGCTGTGAAGAAGTGGAAACATTTCTTCCAAAAGTGCGTGAAACTCTAAAAATTTTGTACGGTCTTTCTGATCTCTTTCTGAAATTGTTTCCTTTTGGATCATATTAGATAATCTTTTCCCATATTCTTTTGCACGTTCATCATTTTGAAGCGGCACTTTTGCAGTGCGTGCAGCTGTCGGCTTCAGCATAAGCGTACGTACCAGCACAACTAGCACAAGTAATAAAATCACTCCTAACACAATATAACCAATCATTTTTTACTCTCCTTATAATTTATCTTTCTTGAATAGAATATAACCAATCAATAACGCCAAGCCACCACATGGAATCATTAAAATACTTGTTGAATCAATGCATGCTGGTACCAAAATGCACAATAGTGACATCAATGTAACTGGTATAACTGCAATCTTTGGACTCTTAATAAAATACTTCAATCCAAGTGCTCCAAAGAGCGCCGGAACAACATTATTAAATGCAGGAAGCAAAGTTTCATTTTGTAGTACCGGTTGTAATGGTACCAAAAGAATAACTCCCACCACGATTACAAGTGTTGTTACGATTGCGCTTGTTGCTGTACTGATTGTAGAAATAATCTCATTTTCAGGTGTACCCACTTCTGTTTTTGCAATATCTCTCGCATTCATTGCACATGGAATCTTCATATTCGTTACATTTCCAGTAAGAAAAGAAAGATAACTTCCACCTGCCCCAAGCATTGGTGCATAGATTAAAAATTCCACTATGGAAACCGGATAATATACAAGCGCAACATTTGCAAATCCTTTTAAAAATCCATCTAATTCAGGCATTGTATCATATAATGCTCCAACCAGAAATGGAACTGCAAGCATCAGCAGCATCCCAATACTCAATGTGATTCTTCCCAAGCGATGAAGTCCATTATTATATGTCTCAAAAATTTGTTCTTTTTCTTTCATGCTCTTCACCTCCTACATCATCCCAAATAGCACTGCTGCTACCATTGCAATCAACATGCTGGCTGCAAGGCTGAAATTTTCTAATGTCGCTTTTCCTTTTTTCTGAATAAAATACTCGAACACAGCCATAGCCGCTGCTGCCACAAGTGCAACAAGTATCGGCATCACATCGGATCCTTCTCTCGGAATTGCTTTTCCAACATATGCCCCGATATATGCTCCACACAATCCGATAAACATAGCAGTAGTTGCATGTGCTCCAAATCCCGGCTTATTACTTTTTTCTGTTTTTTGTTCCGGATCTTTTTTCGATTTATTGCTGATCTTCTTAAGATAAGCCTTCAAGCCGAAAATACTTAATATAATTCCTCCCAAAATCCCTGCTGTCATAACAAGAGCAATCGTAACAAATGCAGGCATCGTCATTTCATCTAATCGAAGACCGGATAGTCCATAGTTTTCCGCTGCAATCTGCGCTACATTTAATTCATATTGAAGAGCTCCAATTACAGAAAGGCGAAGCCATGACAATGGTACTCCAAGTGTCCCGCTTAATGCTACAACTCCTAATAAAATACTGATTGATGGAAGCAAGGTAAATGTGGCACTTGATGTAATTGCCTTCTTTAATACCTTTTCATCCATTCCGATCTGAACACCTGCACGATAACTTTTTACCAAAAACACAACACACATTATGACTACAAATCCTAGCACTCCTGCTACAATCGCATAAAATGCGCCTGAATTTACTTGTGATAAATAATCTCCCATAATCCTTTTCCTCTTTCCTTATATACTCTCTTTTCTGCGAACAGGCATCGGAACCTGTGCCAACACAATTGCACCAAACATCATTGCACATCCAACCAGCTCTGTTGGTGTTAAGGTTTGATCTAGCAAAATCCATCCTGCTATAGCAGATATCACCGATTCCAAACAAAGAATCAGGGATGCTACTGTTGGATTTACATCTTTCTGTGCTACTACCTGAAGAGTATACGCAACCCCACTTGATAAAACTCCCGCATAAAGGATAGAGCCTTTTGCTTGCAAGATATTAGACATGTTTGGAGTTTCAAACAAAAACATAAAAATCCCAGATACCAGACCACATACAAAAAACTGAATGCAAGAAATTACTACGCCATCTCCTTTTGGTGAAAAATGGTCAATGATCATAATATGTACGGAAAATAACACAGCACAGATCAATGTTAGGAAATCACCATATCCTATCGAAAAACTTTCTCCCGTCATGCACAACAAATAGAGCCCAATCACAGAAAGTACGACGCAGATCCAAATACTTCCCGGTACTTTCTTTTTCATAAATACGCCCATAATTGGTACAATAACTACATAAAGAGCTGTGATAAATCCTGCTTTGCTAACTGTCGTATGTATAATTCCAAGTTGTTGTGCATTGCTTGCCGCACAAAGTGCAAGTCCGCAGCAAATTCCTCCTATCAACTCTATCTTCGTTACTTTTATTTTCCCCTTTTTCGTCCAACATAGAAATAGGATCAGCACTGCTCCCCCTATCAAATTTCTAATACAGGTAAATGTAAACGCTTCTACATAATCCATGCCAACACTTTGTGCTACGAACGCTGTCCCCCAGATAAAGGCAGTCAGCAAAAGTAACATGGAATTTTTTACTTGTGTTTTCTTCATCCTCTTTTTCCTCTCTTAACCTGATACAATCATCACATTTTCACAGCCATCTAATAGTGGATGTGTTTTCTCTGTAATTACATCTGCCATATGAAATTCTCCAAATGTAACTGAACTCACTTCCCCTATCTTACTATGATCTACCAGCACATAGCATTCCCTGCATTGTTCCATGGCAATCTTCTTTACAATCGCCTCTCCTACATCTGGGGTAGTATAACCTGTCTTTTTTGTAACTCCATTTGCTCCAAAAAATCCTTTTGTAAAATGATACGTACGTAATGTTTCCTGCGCCTGATTTCCTACGACTGCTTCTGTGGAGCTTTTCAATTCTCCTCCTATCAGCAAGACCTTAATTCCCATCTTTGCTAAACGTTGCGCATGAGCTACAGCATTTGTCACCACTGTGATCTTGCACCCTTGCAGAAAATCAATCATATATCCAGTTGTTGTACCTGCATCTAAGAACACAAAATCATCTGCTTCTATTAAGGTTGCTGCATAAGCTGCAATTTTTCGCTTTTCGTCCGTATTCAATTCAATTTTTTGATCTACTGTTGGCTCTTTTGTCGTCACAATATGTTCTGTTGCAACAGCTCCACCAAATACTTTTACTAATTTTCCCGCTTTATGTAACGCTGTAATATCACGTCGCACAGTGGATTCTGAAGTATCTAACAATTCCTTTGCTTCTGTAACTGTAATACTACCTTTTTCGTTTAATAAATCTAATATTTTCTCGTATCGTTGTTCTGTTAACATGGTAGATTTCCTCCTATGAAATTAAGGATAACGCATTCAATTCTACCCGTCAAGAACAAGAACAAAGCATCTGTTTTACAAAAAAATGGCTATGATATTTTACCATAACCATTTTTAATCCATTTCTATTATTCAACTTTTTTCTTAAATGTTCCTAATAAAAGTGCTGATAATACAGTTCCCACTGTTAATGCTGCAAAATACATCAAACCATTTCCTACTACGGGGAACACGAAAATCCCACCATGTGGTGCCATTAATGTGCATCCAAAGAACATTGACATTGCTCCTGCTACAGCTGAGCCAATCATGCATGCTGGAATGACATGTAATGGGTCAGCTGCCGCAAATGGAATTGCTCCTTCTGTAATAAATCCTAATCCCATAATAAAGTTTGTTAAACCTGCTTCTCGTTCTTCTTTTGTAAATCGGTTTTTAAATAAAAGTGTTGCTAACGCAATTGCACAAGGAGGTGTCATACCACCTACCATAACTGCAGCCATAATATCATAGTTTCCTGCTGCAATTGCTGCTGTACCGAATACATAAGCTGCTTTGTTAAATGGGCCACCCATATCTGTTGCCATCATACCCCCTAAAATCAGTCCTAAGATTACTTTGCTTTGACTTCCCATATTTGTTAATGCATTGTTAAGTCCTGTATTGATCCCACCCATCACTGGTTCAACCGCATACGTCATAAAAATCCCGATTACGAGAACACCTACAACTGGATAAATTAAAACAGGCGCAATCTTTTCTAATGCTTCTGGTAATTTCTGGCAAATTTTGCGAAGTAACAAGATAATATATCCCGCTACAAACCCTGCTACTAACGCACCTAAAAACCCTGATTTACCATTTGCTGCAATCATTCCGCCTACAAAGCCAAGCGCAAGAGCTGGTCTGTCACCAATTGCCATGGCAATGAAGCCTGCAAGTACCGGCAGCATAAATCCAAACGCGACACCACCAATATTTTTAAACATCGCTGCTAATGGAGTGATCGTACCAAAATTTGCTCTTTGATCTACTGGTAATGCATTGATATCCACAGACAATCCATCAATCAAAAACGCAAGTGCAATTAAGATACCACCACCCACAACAAATGGAAGCATATGTGAAACGCCATTCATAAGCTGCATATAAATTTGATGTCCTATGCCTCCCGAAGTTGCTTTCTTCATCTCTGTACGTGCTGTTTCACTTGCATGATACACTTCTGCATTCCCTGATAGCGCTGACATGATCAATTCATCCGCTTTACTGATTCCATCAGACACTTGGCAAATGATTACTTTTTTCCCATCAAAACGGTCCATCGGTACCTGTGTGTCTGCTGCAACGATGATACAATCTGCAGCTGCGATTTCCTCTGCTGTCAACACATTTTTAGCTCCACCAGATCCTCTTGTTTCCACTTTCACGACACAGTCTTTCTTTTGACCAGCTTTTTCAAGTGCTTCTGCCGCCATATAAGTATGTGCAATCCCTGTTGGACAAGCTGTAACTGCTAAAATGCTTCCACCTTTTACTTCTTCTTGTTCTTCTGCATCTTTCACCGCTTCTGCCTTATCAATAATATCTAAAAATTCATCTACTGTTTTAGCATCTAAAAGAGCTTTTACAAACGCTTCATCCATCATTAGCACAGACAATTTACTAAGCATGTCTAAATGTACATTGTCTTTTGTATGTGGTGCTGCGATCAGAAAGATCAAATGTACTGGTTCATCATCTAACGATTCAAAATCTACACCGTCTTTTACTACCATGGCTGCAAGACCTGGTCTTGAAACAGATTCACCTCTGCCGTGAGGAATTGCAATTCCTTCCCCAATACCAGTTGTTCCTTCTTCCTCTCTTGCATACACTTGTTTTTTATAGGCTTCTGCGTCGTTGATCTTTCCACCTTTTATCATCAGATCAATTACTTGATCTAACGCTTCTGTTTTTGATTTTGGTGTTCCATCAAGTGAAATACTATTTTTATCTAATAAATCAGTAATTCTCATTACGATCATTCCCCCTTTATTTGGTTATAAATCTTATCAATTTCTTCTTTTGTCGCTAAATACTCAGAAAAAGCACTAGCGCTTCCTGCTGCAATTCCGGTGTAAAATGCCTCCTCATAAGACTTTGTTTTCAACCATCCTGCAAGGAAACCGGCTACCATAGAATCACCTGCACCCACTCCGTTTTTCAATACACCCTTTGGAGCCTCTTTTTCAAAAACTTTGCCATCTTCTGCAAGCAGCACTGCACCTTCTCCAGCCATAGAAATCAATACATTGCGTGCTCCCATTTTTTGAAGAAGCTTTCCGTATGGTATCACATCTTGTCTTGTGCGAAGTTCCACTCCAAAAAGTTCTCCAAGCTCATGATTATTTGGTTTGATCAAAAATGGATGATATTCTAAAACATTTCTCAGCAATTCTTTTGTTGCATCTACCACCACCATCGTTTTTTGTTTTTTCAAACGAATCATAATATTTCGATAAATATCATCTGAAATGCATGCCGGAATGCTTCCTGCCAATACTAAAATATCGCCATCCTCTAAAGCATCCAACTGTCTCATCAGTTCCATTTGTTTCTCATATGAAATCTCTGGTCCTGCTCCGTTCACTTCTGTTCCTTCAATCGATTTCAACTTAAAATTGATTCTGGAAATCCCATTCTCGACTTGAATAAATTTTGTCTTTACCCCCATATCTTCTAGGCGTTTTGTAATTTCATCTCCTGTAAATCCAGCAACAAATCCAAGCGCTGTGCTTTTTATTCCCAAATTTTTAAGCACCGTTGAAACGTTAATTCCTTTTCCTCCAGGAAGAATCAATTCTGTACTTGTACGATTCGTAAGACCTAGCTGAAAATTTTCTACAGAAACGATATAGTCTAATGATGGATTCAAAGTTACTGTATAAATCATCTTGTTTCCTCCTTGCTTCTTCGTTATGGCTTGATTATAACTCCAAACTCGGTCATTTTCAATCAAACTAATTCACAAATATATTGATTGATTTTGGTTGAATTTGCACAAACGTGAATTGTTTTATCCACAAATCATCAACAAAATTTATGAGTTGTCAACGTTAAACACATTGAAAACATATCTTTTTCAACCTATAATAAAATGAAACAATGAAAAATTTAATGAAAGAAGGTGAATGATTTCTTTTTCTTTTTTTTCGATACAGAAACCAATACTACAGTTCCAGTAGAAACTGATATCAATGACAATGAAGAACTAGAATTTTTCTTCGACGATAAAGTAAGGAAAATTTGGCACAAGCAAGAGGAAGAATGGTATTTTTCTATTGTAGATGTATGCCATATACTAACAGACTCAGAAAATCCTAAACGATATTGGAGTGATCTTAAGAGAAAGTTAATTTCCGAAGGTGCATCTGAAACGTACGAAACCATCGTACGTTTGAAACTGAAAGCAGCTGATGGTAAAATGCGACTTACTGATTGTGCTAACACCGAACAGATTCTTCGTATTATACAATCGATTCCATCAAAAAATGCCGAGCCATTTAAACAGTGGCTTGCAGCAATTGGAAAAGAACGTCTTGACGAGATCATGGATCCTGAATTAGCATTTGAACGAATGATTAATACATATCGTGAAAAAGGATATTCCGAAAAATGGATTGAGCAACGACTTCACGCCATTGATGTCAGAAAACTTCTTACAGGAGAATGGAAACGTGCTGGTATCGATGATGCACGACAGTACGCTACCCTTACCAATGATTTAACAAAAGCTTGGTCTGGCAAGACTGTAAAAGAATATAAATCTTTTAAAGGTCTTCACAAGGAAAGTCTGCGAGATAATATGACTAATATTGAGCTTGCCTTAAATCAACTTGCTGAAGTATCTGCCACAGCAATAGCCCAAGCAAAAAATCCCAAAGGATACGCTAAAACCAAAGAAACCGTTTTAGAAGGGGGAACTATCGCTGGAAATGCAAGAAAAGAGCTAGAATCACAAATTGGGCAAAGCGTTATTTCTCCATTAAACGCACAATTTCCTGCTCTACTTGATACAAATCCAGAAAACAACTCCCTATAAATTCATACGCAAATGGAGCATATCACACCGATATGCTCCATCATTTTTTCTAATATTTAAATAAGAACGCAAATAATAAACCAAATATAAGTACAATTCCAGAAATTCCAAGCAATATTATATTTGTCATCCCTACGCCTGATGATTTTTGCATCTCACCATTTGTTGGCTGTTCCATTCCATTTGGTTTTTCTGTTTCCTCTGGCATTTCCATTCCCTCTGGCATTTCCATTCCCTCTGGCACTTCCATTCCTTCTGGCATTTCCATTCCTTCTGGCATTTCCATTCCTTCTGGCATTTCCATTCCTTCTGGCATT
>CAYTRJ010000009.1:17322-26795 GCA_964440185.1 uncultured Faecalimonas sp.
TCCATTCCCTCTGGCTGCTCCATTCCACTTGGCATACCAAATGTCTCTTCTGCATCTTGGTTATTTTTTTCGCCGAATCCTCTATCGCCCTTACCACCTTGCATTCCATTTGACATTGTTCCCATTTCAGATAGAACAAGATTATTTACAGCAACTGCTTCTTCGCTTCCTTCCAATTGTAATCGAACACTTTCTGTACGAAGATTGCAAAATTCTTTTAACGTTTCAACACCTGTTTCAAATTCTTCATAGGTGCAGAATGCCGTTGGATCCTTTTCTACATAAGATGCAATCAATTCATAGCCTTGATCAATGATTCCTTGTATATCAATCTGATCTAGCATATTTGCATACAGCTCATAATATTGCTGTGAGTACATATCATCCGAAAAGATCCATGCCTGCATTGGACGGTCTGTAAGTACTTCATCTATGGAATCATTTACGGAAGAAGACGCATTGCCTCCTTGGAAAGTTCCAAAGGCTAAGTTGTAATCCCAAGGAATCATAGATAGCTTTCCGTCTTTTTCATATAAATAATAATTGTGTATCATATTTCCTGTGTAGCTATCATCGTTTACTACAAAATTATGAACAACAAAATAGCGTAGCACCTCTTCTATATTTAAAACTTCATCCAGATTTTGATATTCAGAAAGTTGTTTTAATGATGCGATCAGTCGGCTTTCATCTGCTGATGTTACATCTGTTTTTGCATTATCAAAAATATTGCTATAGCTTTCTGCGTTATCATCTATATACTGTAGTTTCACATCGGAACTATTATTGTTACCCATTCCACTATTGCTGTCTGGTTTATATAATTCCCCATAATCATTTCCATAGTTACGTTGTAAGAATGCTTCTTCTATACCTTCTACAGCTAAATATAATCCCCAATCTTCACCATTTACAGTAATATACACGAAGCTACAAAGTGGTGCGTCCACTCCATATTCCAGCATCATCTGATAGACAAGATAATCCTTCATATAAGTATTATCCTGAATAATGTTGTTTAAACAAAGTTTATCTAGCCCATAATAACTTTGTGTTTCGTCATATTGATCAAATTCAATTTTAAAACTATATCTATCGGAATCCATACTTGCCACATTGCTAAGTGAGGTATTCCCTTTTCCGCGGATTCCTACATTCTTAACTGCTTCTCCATCAATGATCACATTGCATGCAGAATACGTTTCACTTTGTGCAGTAGAAATAAAACTATCCCAGTCATTCATCACAATGTCTATCGTGTGAACTCGCTCAGTAGAAAACAGTCGGCTTTCATATCCCATGCTTATGCTTGCTGACTGACTGTCAAATGTATACACATTCATCAGAATCACACTGATTACTACAGCAATCATAACAGCCGCAACACAGATTTTATCAATATGTTTATGTGTTGACATATCGAAGCCTCCTTACCCCATATAATCGCCATTATAGCTAACAAGAACAGCACTACGAACCCCATTCATATCAGATAATGCATTGATGAAATCTGTATTTTCATCTTTTAAACGAATTTCAAAATTAATTTCTAAATTTCCTTTTTGTACAGATTTGCTCTTAACCATGCAGCGATTACATTTTGTTCGTAAAAATTCTGTTGCTTTCTTTTCCGAATCATAATCCACACATTGAAGTACCATAATATATGGATTTGTATGTGGCTTCTTATTTACAAATACTAATAAGATCACACCGATTATAACACTACCAATCACTGCAAGCGGAATCATTCCTGCTGCTAATACAATTCCTGCTGCAATTGACCAAAACAAAAATGCGATATCTAGTGGCTCTTTGATTGCAGTTCTGAAACGAACAATAGAAAGTGCCCCTACCATACCAAGTGATAATACAACATTACTTGTCACCGCAAGGATTACCATACTTGTGATCATTGTCAATGCCAATAAAGTCACTCCAAAGGATGATGAATACATTACCCCTTTGTATGTTTTCTTATAAACTAAGAAAATAAATAAGCCAAGTGCAAAAGCAAGTACCAATGTTAATACCATATCAAAAATTGATACAGCTGTAATATTTTCTAAAAAACTAGATTTAAAAATATCATTAAAAGTCATAATTTCCTCCTATTCTATCCGTATATACGGCATTGTGCATATTTTGAAAAAGCTGTTACATGTCTGCTTTCTAATTGAACTGCAGAACGAATAATATCTGGTAAAAATGCATCCCATTTCACTTCCAGAACTGTAGAATCATCTCCTGCTGGAATCATTGGACAATCTGGATTCAAAAAATCTGTACACGTTATTCCTGTTCGAATATCATAATCTAAGGTCACACGTACATTTCCAGGTGCATAGACAAAAGGCTCCCTTGTGTAGTCTACGATTGTTTTGGGACGTAACTGCTGCATTCGCATTTTTGCGTACAATTCATGTAGCAATTCATGCTCTGTATGTAACATCCATTCAATCTCTCCGTCTATGATTTTCTGTGCTTCTTCTGGTGTAAGATTCACACTTTGTTTATTCCCAAGGCCTGCCAGTTTACTTTTCTTTTCTAAATGAATGCATTCAGTATTCTGATTGTAGTAGCGCATGCGGAATTTTTCGCGCCGGCTAACTCCATTCAGTTTTTCTTTTAATGCCGTATCAGTTGGCGTGTCAAAATATAAACTACGTATCAAATATTTTCCATCAACCGCATTTTCATCAAGGTTCATAACCGTTTGTAAGCGTTGCCTAAGAATCATTCTATCTGCATAAGAAATCACATATTTCCATTCATGTCGATAGTCCATAAACATGTTCCTCCTTTCATAGTCAGCTTTTCTACCATACCATTTTTTACTGAATCTCTGCTGAAAAATTCAATTTTTTTCTTTTTTTCAGCGTCATTTCACTTTTTCATCATATTCTTATGCTAGGATAACATGAAATCAAGGAGGAATTTTATGAAAATATTAATTATAGAAGATGAAATGCTTTTAGCTTCCTCGCTTCAGACACTCTTAAACAAAAATGGCTTTGATGTAGAATGTGTTTACAATGGAGAAGATGGCGTCGCTTATGCAGAAACAGGTGTTTATGATCTTTTAATCTTAGATGTGATGTTGCCTAAATTAAATGGATATGAAGTTGCTCGCCGTGTACGTGCAAAACATTGTGGTACACCAATCCTCATGTTAACTGCAAAATCAGAATTAGACGATGAAATTACCGGATTAAATGCAGGTGCAGATTATTATCTGACCAAACCTTTTGATACACGGAAACTACTGGCATGCGTCAATGCACTGTTGCGTAGACAGGGAAATCAAGTAAACGAACTGACAGTTGGTAATACCTCTTTAAATCTCTCCAACTCTATGCTGATCTGTGGAGAAAATAGCATTCGATTATCTTCTAAGGAATTTGATGTTATGCGTTATCTCATGTCCTCATACGGTCAAATTTTATCAAAAGAATTGATCCTTTGCCGTGTGTGGGGATTTAATTCCAACGCTGTGGAGAACCATGTTGAAGTGTATGTTGGTCTGCTTCGTAAAAAATTAAAGTATATTCATTCTAATGTACGAATTGAAGCTGTTCGCCGCATGGGATATATTATGGAGGTGGATGAAGCATGATCAAAAAATTACAAATAAAGTTTGTTGCTATTAACATGACCTTAGTAACTATCATGTTAGTTATCATTTTCGCTCTCGTATACCATTTCACTCAAGGAAATCTGGAAAATGAAAGCATTAATATGATGAAATCCATTGCTTCCAATCCATTTCAATTAGGACGACCAGATGATGGACCATCCGATTTAAAACTCCCATTTTTTACCTTGGAAGTAGGAATAAATGGAGAGCTTCTTTCCTCCGGAGGTGGTTATTATGATTTATCCGATCAAGATTTCTTAAATGATCTAATAAAAGAATCACTTCAAACACGAAAAGAAATCGGTGTGATAAAAGATCATAATTTACGTTATTGCCGCACTCAAATGCCGAGAGGTACCTTGCTTGTTTTTTCTGATATGTCAAGTGAGATCAGCACCCTTGAGCACCTCGTTCGAACCTTTGCAGTCATTGGTATTTTCAGTTTCCTTGTTTTTCTTGGCATCAGCATTGCGCTGGCAAAATGGGCAGTAAAACCTGTTGCTCAAGCCTGGAAACAACAAAAGCAATTTATCGCCGACGCATCCCATGAATTGAAAACACCACTTACCGTCATCATGACTAACACAGACTTGTTACAATATCAAGATTGTTCAGAAAATGAACGAAATCAATTTTTGCATAGTATTTCTGTTATGACACAGCAAATGCGTCAGCTTGTAGAAAAGATGCTGCTTTTAGCACGTTCTGATAATCAGCAAAGCCCACCTGCTATGCAGCCGTTAAATCTTAGTAAATTAGTATTAGATTCTGCGATTTCCTTTGAAGGCGTATTTGTTGAAAAGCAATTAACACTTACCAATATGATCGAACCAAATATTACTGTGTTGGGAAATCAAGATAATTTACAGCAAGTAATTGACATTCTCCTAGATAATGCACAAAAATATTCTACACCTAATAGTGAAACACGCATTTATTTATATAGTAGGGATATCAATAAATGTTATCTCAAGGTTTCTAATCCTGGCGCATCTATTCCGCCAGAAGAACTCAAAAATATTTTCCAACGATTTTATCGTATGGATCAAGCACGAAGCCGAGATGGCAGCTTTGGATTAGGGCTTTCGATTGCATCTAGTATCGTTGCACAACATAAAGGAAAGATTTGGGCTGAGAGTCACGATGGTGTCAATTCGTTTTATGTAGAATTAAGTAAGATACACAAGTAATATAAAAGGTGGAAACTCGTATCTAAGTTTCCACCTCTATTTTTTTAATTCAACACAATTTTCTGAACAGCTTCCACAAGTTCCATCACTCCAGAACGTTCTACAAGCGACACACTTTCTCCATCTACAACAGCCAAACAATATGTTCCATCATAACGATATAGCTGAATTTCTACTTCTGAAATATTTTCATTTTCCAAATAGATTTTGAGACTAATTTCTTCTTTTTCTTCCGCCTCTTTCGTTGTAAAACGAGCTGCTTCCAATGCACTCAATTTGCTCTCGAACTGATCTATACTTACTTCTTCTTCCTGATAATACCAAATACGTTCTTCCTCATCATCTTCATCGATTTCCGATGTAAGCGTATGCGTTTCTCCTTCTAAGGTAATATCCACTTTTTTCACCGTATCAAAATCAGCCCAGAATATCTCTTCATGGCGTAAATCATTATAAGACACTGCCACAAGTGTATCATATGCTGTTCCGTCTAACACATATACAATCTTAGAATCTCCAACACGTATATATTCTGTCACAGCTGGAATTTCATCTTCACCATTGGCTTCTGCCTCTTCGGCAGCTTTTAGTTCTTCTGGATTTCTACTGATGTGAAATACACATGTATCTGTAATTTCTTCTTCCTCTTCTGTATAGGTGTATGTTACTGTCACAGATAATTCTGGTTCATCTAACCCATAACTTGATAGTTCTTCTTCTGTTGCATTATAAGTTACATAGCTTGCTAAATCCAGATAAGAAATCGTATCTAAGTATGTATCTATCTTCGTTGTATCAAGTGGCAATAGCTTACCATCTTGTTCTACGAAATATACATCTTCTTCGTTGTATGTATCTGTACTATTTTCTATATAAGTAATGGTTGATGTTTCGTTTCCTGTAAATTCAATTTTGCTTACCTTTTCCATATATGGGATTTCATCATTTAAAATCACACTAGATAACTCCATCTCCAAATAATCCATTGGATCTTGACTTACCAAGTAAACATTTCCATCCCCAATATCTACATAACGCTGTTCATCCATTTTGCTGAAGTCACCTAGTTTCAATTCATAACTTTCTTCTGCTGTTGCAAATTGAAGTGTGCACTCTGGATCTTCTAATCCATATTGACCATAATCTTCCACGTTTTCAATGATGAAACTTACTCCGAATGATTCAAAATGCGATAAAATGCTTTCTATTTTCTCTTCACTGACTGGAAATGCTTCATCTTCATCATAAATCCACGTTTCTTCTGATATGTGGAAAGACAACTTTCCTTCTTCTGATTCCCAAGCAAGCGTTTCTACTTCATCTGCAGAAATCTCCAAAATCACTGCATCACTATTTTTAATTTCTTCTTGTTTTTCTTCATAGTGTGTCAAAATAATGGTTGCAATACAGGCTGCCACCAAAACGGCAACCAGTATCAATAGCTTTTTAGAGCGTTTCATTCTGTTTGCCTCTCTTTCTAACAATAATCACAATTCCAATTCCTAAATAGATCAATGGAAAAACGCCAATCATCAATGTTTTTAAAGTCGATGACGTTGCATCTGTGATTGTCAAATAGTTGTAATTTAAGCTCTTACTTCGAATCGAAATTGCCTCACGTTCTCCAATCAAAGATGACAATGAATTCATTGCCAAATCTACATTGGCACCTGAAGAATATGCATTATACATATCATTTAAAAAGTCAGATGCTGAGAACCATACGATCTGTCCTGAGCCATAAGTTTCAATCGAAACTGCCAGTGTAAATGGTCCTTCGATATCTCCCTCTTCTTGCTCATATGTCTCTAATTCGAATCCTGCAATCTTACTAAACGCTGCATCCGATGTTGTTAACAGTTCTGTGACTGTTCCTAGACTCGTTGTACCCACTTGTAATCCTTGTGAGATTGGCAAGATTGCATAGTAATTTTCCTCAATCAAAGCATCTGTAATTTCTGTACTTTCTAAATCCGGCATCAAAATATATGGATATCCAAATGCATAATGATCTCTGTCACCTTCAATTACAATTCCATCTGTAACTGTCACATTATAGTCTCCGATGATGCTGTTTAAATTTGTCAATGTTGTTCCTTCTACTGGCCCAGCCATCACAAGAAGTTTTCCACCATCAAGTGCATACTCTGAAAGCATATCTGCTTCTTCTTCCGAAATATCACTAGATGGATTGTAAATTAAAATGGCATCTGCTTCTTCTGGAATTTCGTCTACTGTTAGTAATGATAAACTATTCACTTCAATATTTTCTTTTTCAATCGCATCTGCAAAGGTAGAAGGAAGTTCTGCTTCCCCATGGCCTTCCAACACATACAATTGTGGCAATTCTTCTGTGATGACATAATCGATTGCAGAAGTAATTGCGCCTTCTCCATCAAATGAAGTCGTATAAGAATACGAGTACATATCTGCTTCGGAAACATAGATATCATCATAGCTAATGTAACGGCTACGTTCTCCAGATTCCACGATCAAACTATTATTTGGAACCGTTTCTGATGTATATTGTTCTGTAAATGTAGGAAATACATCCGGATTCTTTTTTACCACTTCAATGTGCTCTGAAAGACTTTCATATTTCCCAAGTAGATTTTCAATCACATCATCTTCTTCATCCGCTTGCACGACCCAATAGATTGTTACATCTTGTTCCAAATTATTTACAACTACTTTTGTATTACTTGTAATGGAGTATAGTTTACTCGAACTAATATCATATTTTGTAAGTGTGGTTGGAAGTGCTGATACAAATACATTTACCACAACTAAAATTGCCAATACAATCGCAGTGACTATAAAGGAGTAAGAACCACCCTTGAACGCCAACTGACTCTTGTAATTTTTTTGATTCCACTTCATCAGTTGTACCTCCTTTTTTCAAGTGACTGCACAGATAAAAATAAAAAGAATACGATAACTGATACAAAATAAACGATCGCTGTCATATCAAACATCCCATTTACAAATGTATCTAGTCTATCAAACAAAGACAGTTTCTTCATAATATCTGGCAAAAGACCTTCAAATTTTGTTTCATCTATAAAGAATAGAATTACAGTGATTGCCATCATAACGAGTGTGATTCCATATGCAATCGTATCATTCTTTGTCATGTAGTAAATCACCCAGCCTAAAATTGCCGCAATGACAAACAATGCAACTGCTGAACCAAACGCAGTAGCGGAAACGTATTCTGCCAAACTAACACTGAAATAATTGAATAGGATAATTGCAATTCCGATTCCTGCTGCAAACCCTTGATTTTCTGTCAAAGATGATACGAAAATCCCTACTGCGATCAGTGCCGCACCCATGATAAAGAAAGCAGCCATACTGCCGTAAGAAGTTAGCAAATACACTTCTCCATATTTGGCAAAAATAAGTGGATATGTAGCAATGATGCATAGTGGAACCATATATACGATCACTAACGCTAAAAACTTTCCTACAATTACTTGTGTCGTAGAAATTGGTAAAGAATATAACAATTGATCTGTTTTTTGTTTTCGTTCTTCTGCAATGACACGCATGGTCAAAATCGGAACAATCACTACAAAAACCAAACTGCAAAAACTAAAAACGTATTCAAAGTTGCTGACAGCTGCCTGCAGATTATAGAGCATTGCACCAATTCCTACTGCAACTAACAAAAATGCTCCAAACACATATGCCGTCAAACTTTGAAAATAGGTTCTCAATTCGTGTTTCAAAATGGCAACCATTATACTTCCTCCTCTCTTTCTCCGATTTCTTCTGTTTGTGCAAATTCTGTATCTGCATTTTCTGATAATTCAATAAAGATATCTTCCAGATTACCTTTCTTGAGTGACATTTCATAAATGATATAATCACTTACAGCAAATGCACGGAACACTGTAGAAGATAAGTCATAAATGTTATCATGGTCAGATTTTACATGTGCGATGGTATATGTTGACTCCCCTTCTTCGATTTGTATCTCTGTGATATGCGCATCCTCTGCAAACATTTTTTGCATTACAGATTCCGATGCATTTGTTGTAATTACAATTTCATTTGGTGCTAATAACTGCTTATGCAAATCCTCTGGGGCTCCAAATGCTACTAATTTCCCTCTGGCAATCATTATGATCTGATCGCAGATTGCCTCTACTTCGGAAAGAATGTGCGATGAAAAAATAACAGTATGTGTCTTTCCTAATTCCATAATCAGTTCGCGGATTTCGATGATTTGAATGGGATCAAGTCCAACGGTTGGTTCATCCAAAATAATTACTTTCGGATTGCCAAGCAAAGCCTGTGCAATTCCAACTCTCTGCTTATATCCTTTTGATAATGCTGAAATACGACGATTTTTCACATTCGAAATACCTGTCTTTTCAATTACCTCGTTTACTTGCGTTTTTAATTCCGTTCCTCGAAGACCCTTCGCTTCCCCAACGAAACGTAAATATTCCAATGGCGATTCATTCATATACAATGGTGGCTGTTCTGGAAGATAGCCTATTAACTTTTTGGCAGCATCTGCCTCTTCAAAAATATCATGTCCATCAATAAATACATTTCCTTCTGTAGCTGACAAACAGCCTGTAATGATATTCATTGTGGTAGATTTTCCTGCACCATTTGGGCCGAGAAAACCATAA
>CAYTRJ010000010.1:0-24923 GCA_964440185.1 uncultured Faecalimonas sp.
TATCCTTTTTAGCTGTTCCTCAACGCAATACATATAATATCACGTACTTTTTTAAATGTCAACAACTTTTTTGAAAAATTTTTTAGCCCCACATTTTCGCAAAATGTGGGGCTTTTCCTTCTAGATAAATTCTTTTGCAAGTTCTTCCATTGCTCTTCTGTTATCTTCTGTCATTTTTGATCTTATTGTGATCACTGGGTCGCTAATTGTAATATCTTTCATGCCTTCCAATACAGCACGCATTTGTTTTGCTGCCATTGGTGCCCAACTACCATTTTCCATCAAAGCAACTTGACGTTTTTGATAATTTTTCGCCTTAAGATGATGTAAGAAATCTTCCATGCATGGGAACATTCCACCATCATATGTGGCACAGGCTAAAATCATTTTGTTATAGCGGAAAGCATCTTCTACTGCTTCTGCCATATCATCACGAGACAAATCTGTGATCGCTACTTTTTTTGCCCCATTTGCTTTTAAGATTTTAGACATTTCTTTCGCTGCTTTTGCAGTATTTCCATGAATAGATGCATACGCTACAAGTATACCTTCATCTTCTGGTTCATATTTACTCCAAATATCGTATTTACCAATGTAATATCCTAAATCCTCTTTTAAAATTGGTCCATGAAGCGGACAAATCATAGCAATATCAAGAGTTGCTGCTTTTTTAAGAAGTGCTTGTACTTGTGCTCCGTATTTTCCTACAATATTAAAATAATATCTTCTTGCTTCGCACGCCCAATCTTCTTCTGCATCTAACGCACCGAATTTTCCAAATCCATCTGCCGAGAATAAGATTTTTTCGCTTTGTTCATAAGATACCATTACTTCTGGCCAATGTACCATTGGCGCCATAAAGAATTGCAATGTATGAGACCCAAGAGATAATGTATCTCCTTCTTTCACAACAACTGTACGATCTGTTAAATCTATATCAAAAAATTGTGGCATCATAGCAAATGTTTTTGCATTCCCAACCACTTTCATTTCCGGATATTGTTCCATTAATTTTTGAATATTTGCAGCATGGTCAGGTTCCATGTGAGAAACAACTAAGTAGTCTACTGTTTTCCCTGCTAATACATTTTCTAAACTTGCAAGCCATTCATTTGTTGCTCTTGCATCCACAGTATCCATTACGGTTACTTTTTCATCTAAAATCACATAAGAGTTGTATGATACACCATTCGGAATGATATATTGGCTTTCGAATAAATCTAATGTTTTGTCATCTACTCCTATATACTTAATTGAATCTGTAATTGTTACGTCTTTCATTTTTTTCTTCCTTTCCATTACTTTAAAATAAAATTTTCAAAAATAAATAAATCAAATCTATCCTTTACTTTTTCATATTCTTTCTGACTTCTAACCGTCCATGTAACTTGCAACGCCCCAAGCCATTTACAAATATATCGAGAAAGATTCTTTTCATATGTATGACAGTATGCTATAAAGTCAGGTCGTGTCATCACATTCCC
The DNA here is from genome assembly GCA_964440185.1 of uncultured Faecalimonas sp. Taxonomy (GTDB): domain Bacteria; phylum Bacillota; class Clostridia; order Lachnospirales; family Lachnospiraceae; genus Faecalimonas. Next base: position 1,485 of record CAYTRJ010000010.1, read on the forward strand.
CATCAAATAGGTCATCATAAAATACGTTAAATTTTTCGGATGTTTTCCATCTTTCCAATAATTTGTACACAGTTGACCACGAATAATCTCAGGACGATGTTCACGATACCATTTTACTGCAAATGGATGAAAAGATTCTACACAATAAATCCCTTGGTATTGCTGCAAAATAGCATCCCCTAGTTCGCATACCTTTGTATCTGGTCTATCCATCTTATATTCTATGATAAGTGGTACTTTCCCATCAACAATTTCCAGCACTTCCTTCAATGTCGGAATCGTCTGTGTCGAGTTCGCCAACATCATTTTCTGAAGTTCTTCCAAGGTATACTCCCAGACATTTCCATCAACTCCACATACCCTTTTCAAACTTGCGTCATGAAACACCACCGGAATGTCATCTTTGCTCAATTGTACATCAAACTCAATTCCATATCCAGCTTCCACTGCTTTATGAATTGCAAGCAATGAATTTTCTGGTGCTTCCGAAGCATTATCATACAATCCACGATGTGCATAATGTCTTCCAAGCAACAAAGAGCAATCCGGTTTCCGAAAAATCCTTGGACATATGAAATACAAATAGAGTATTACAAGCATCAAAAAGCAAATCCCTATCAATCTCTCTTTCTCCTTTTCGCAATATCTATTTTATTATACATGATTCTCTAGAAATTAGCACTATATTCTTCAATGCGATTCAATACTCTCTGAGCTGCATCTCCTTCTAACGGTATTGGTTGATAATTATTACGTCCACTTACAGATGATAACGAACAAGGAATAATTTTTTTCACATTATCCAATTGCACTTCACCATTTATCAAAGTAAATGTTTGTTGGAAGATCATAGTATCTTTGTCAGATGGATTTGAATTTCCTCCAAAGCAAAAATTTCCTAGACTATATACAATATTTTTCCCTTGATATTCTTCAATCCCTTGCAATACATGTGGATGATGTCCCAACACAAGATCTGCACCCTCATCAATTGCCAAATGCGCCAATGTCTTTTGAATATCATCTGGATAATTTTGTCTTTCTGTGCCCCAATGAAAACTTACAATGATCAATTGTGCACCTTGATCTTTTACAGCTTGAATATTATCAATCACTTGCTGTTTTCTTCCAAGTCCATCTGCCAGTTCATAGATTCCTACTAATCCAACTTTTACACCTTTCACATCCATTACAGCAACACGATCATAGCCAAACGTCGTTACTCCTGCTTCTTCTACATAACGAATAGTATCTTCATAACTCTGTGTTCCATAGTCTTTGGAATGATTGTTAGCAAGATTTGCTGCTTCTACACTGCTAGATGTTAAAATTGCTGTATAAGAAGGATCTCCCTTAAATGCAAATTGCTTATCTACTCGCGTATCTGAAGTAGTCAATGTTCCTTCTAAATTTACAATTGTCAGATCATCCGCTGCAAAGATCGGCTTTACTTTCTCCAAAAAATATCCTGGATCATTCTGTTGATTATACATAGCCGTAAAGTTTGTACTTGTATTAAAGTTCACATCTGTTCCCAAAGTGCAATCTCCTGCTGCACTGATCGTCAATTCAATCACTTCATCTGGAAGCTCTATTTCTAATGGTTCCGGTTCTATAACAACCTGCTTTTCCTCTTTCTTACTGCATTTTCCCATAAAAATCCCTATCACACATAACACCAGAAGAAACAATCCAATTGCTCTTCTTAAATGTTTTCGCTCTGTTCTCTTTTTTCGTCTTCTCATTGTATATTCCTCCAATCTACCTTTATCATAACATAATTCATGTCGAAATGTGCATCCTGTCGAAGGCTTTTTGACTCATAGCGTCTATATTTCTATAAAACAAAAAAGAGTGAAAACTATTTCAGTCTTCACTCTCATTCCTTTAATGCCGCAAACCGGAATCGAACCGGTACGGGAGTATAAGTCCCGCAGGATTTTAAGTCCTGTGCGTCTGCCAGTTCCGCCACTGCGGCATTCATTAAATGCATTGCATTTAACTAAATGGATGGAGGTGGATTCGAACCACCGAAAGCGTTGCTAACAGATTTACAGTCTGCCCCCTTTGGCCACTCGGGAACCCATCCATATGTCAGCTGTGTTTCAAGCTGACTATAATTTTATATCATACTTTTTTTATAAATGCAATAGTTTTTTTATTTTTTGTACGAAAGAACAATCGCAGCATGCTCTCCTAACTGTAATGACACTTCTCCATTCATCACATAATGCGCTTTGCATTCTGTTGTATATCCATTTTCATCTGAATATAATAATTGCTCCATTTCTTCACACATCGGGATATCTGCTCTCCAAACAGGGATATGCACTTCTTTCTCTGCGCCATTGTTTATCACAACAACCACAGACTCTGTATCATCAAATCTACAGTATGCTATAACCTCTCTACGCCCATATAAAAATTCTAATGAACCTGTGCGAAGAGCTGTACTTTCTTTATGCATACGGATTGCTTCTTTATGGAACGCAATCAATTCATGATTTTCTTTCCCCCATGGATAACTTCTTCGATTATCTGGATCTGTAAACCCACATACTCCAGCTTCATCACCATAATATACCGTAGGTGCACCCAACCACGTCATCTGCATGACTACTGCTTCACGCATCACTGCTTCATTAACATTTTGTTCTGCCGCTGCATGACCATAATGACTTACACGCCCTACTTTCCGATTCGTTCTTGTAAGGAAGCGAGAATGGTCGTGATTCGACAATTCATTCATAGCAACCATCAAAGATGGTGTGAGCATATGTGTCATGTGATGTTTCATTGCACCAATAAAATACTCTGAATTGTTGCAAAGTTCCATACGTTGTTCATCACTATGTTTTTCCATTCCAGTCAAATAGTAAGTGACAGGTTCCATAAAAGCATCATAATTCATAACAGAATCCCACTCATCTCCTTGCAGCCAAGAAGACGGATCACCATAATGTTCTGCCAAAATCAATGCATTTGGATTCGCCTTTTTTACCACACGGCGAAATTTATTCCAAAACTCGTGGTTATAGCGATTGCTATGACCCAAATCTGCCGCCACGTCTAATCTCCACCCATCAATATTGAACGGAGGTGAAACCCATTTCTTTCCAATGCTTAAAATGTAATTTTCAAGTTTCACAGAACCTTCATAATTTAGTTTTGGCAAGGTATCATGTCCCCACCATCCATCATAACTTCCATTATATGGCCATTTGTAATCTTCATTTTCATAAAATTTAAAGAAACTTCTGTATGGGCTATCTGCAGAGATATATGCACCTTTTTCATACCCTTGTGATGCTTCATAAATCTTTTCACGATCCATCCATTTATTAAAAGAACCGCAATGATTGAACACTCCGTCCAAAATAACTTTCATGCCACGTTTATGCATCTCTTCCACAAGACGGATCAGCAACTCATTGCTGGCTTCCAAATTTGCTTTATCAGATACACGTTTTCTATACTTCGTTGCGTATTGGTTCTCATGCTGATCTTCTCTCAGCACTTCTCCTCCATCATCAACAATCTTTCCAAAATGTGGGTCGATGTAATCATAATCTTGAATATCATATTTGTGATTGGATGGAGAAACAAATAAGGGGTTGAAATAGATAACTTCCACTCCCAATTCCTGCAAGTAATCTAATTTATTCAATACGCCTTGTAAATCTCCTCCATAGAACTCGCGTACACCCATATATGCTGGATATTTATCCCAATCAGTTACTCGTGTACAAGGTTCACCTATGTAGATATACTCTCCTGTCTCTACATCATTGCTCGTATCACCATTACAAAAACGATCAACAAAAATCTGATACATCACTGCACCTTTTGCCCAGTCTGGAGTCTTAAATCCAGGAACAATGGTAAATGCATATTCATTTCGAATCGCATCTGATACACCAAAACGGTCATAATAGCAAACTTCATGTCGCCCATGCACTTCAAAACAATATCGAAGTGGCTTTTCACTCAATTTCCAATGCAGTTCATAGTAATCAAATTCGCCTTCTGTGTATGCTTTTCGCATAATAAATCCTTTGGATTCTGAAAGAACTCGCACGAAATCTACATCATTTTTCGCTGCACGAAATCGAATGGTAACAATATCAAATTCTTCTGGTTCAGATGGGACCAGAAAGTTCCTGGTCCCATCACTAAATAATGCTTCTCTATTCATCGAATAATGCTCCAAATTCTTCGCCTGTAATTTTTTCTTTTTCTAGTAATAATTCAGCGCAGGCATCTAATACTGAACGATGCTCCTCAATGATACGTCTTGCATCTTGATAGCATTCATCAATAATTCGTTTGACTTCTTTGTCAATCTGTCCGGCTACTTCTTCGCCATATCCTCTTGATGTGTGTCCGATATCCCTACCAACAAATGTTTCTTCACTATCTTGATCATAATTGATAAGGCCAAGTGCTTCCGACATACCGAATTTTGTAACCATTGCTTTTGCAACTGCTGTTGCTTGTTTTATATCTTGTGATGCACCTGTTGTGATATCATCAAAAATCAACTCTTCTGCAATACGTCCACCAAGGGATACTTTAATGTCTTGCAGCATCTTCCCTTTTGTATTGAACATATCATCTTTTTCTGGAAGTGGCATAGTGTACCCAGCTGCCCCTGTTCCTGTTGGAATAATTGAAACAGTATATACAGGTCCCACATCTGGAAGCAAGTGGAATAAAATTGCATGCCCAGCTTCATGATATGCTGTAATACGTTTTTCCTTCTCTGAAACAATACGGCTTTTCTTCTCTGCGCCAATTCCTACTTTGATGAAGGACTTTTGAATATCTTGTTGTTTGATATACACTCTTCCTTCTTTTGCTGCTAAAATTGCAGATTCATTCAAAAGATTTTCCAAATCAGCACCTGTAAATCCTGCTGTTGTCTGCGCAACTTGCTGCAAATCTACATCGTCACCTAATGGCTTCCCTTTTGCATGTACTTCTAAAATTTCTTTTCTTCCTTTTATATCTGGACGTCCAACTGTTACTTTACGGTCAAAACGTCCCGGTCTTAAAATCGCTGGATCTAAAATATCCACACGGTTTGTTGCAGCCATTACAATGATTCCTTCATTTACACCAAATCCATCCATCTCAACAAGAAGCTGATTCAATGTTTGTTCTCTTTCATCATGTCCACCGCCAAGACCTGTTCCACGTCTTCTGGCAACTGCATCAATTTCATCAATAAAAATAATACATGGTGCGTTTTTCTTTGCATCTGCAAACAAATCTCTTACTCGAGATGCACCAACCCCTACAAACATTTCAACGAAATCAGAACCTGAAATCGTGAAAAATGGAACACCTGCTTCTCCCGCAACTGCTTTTGCAAGTAAAGTTTTTCCTGTCCCTGGAGGTCCAACTAATAATACACCTTTTGGAATTCTGGCTCCTACTTGAATATATTTCTTAGGGCTTTTTAAAAAGTCTACAATTTCTTCTAATTCTTCTTTTTCTTCTTGAAGGCCAGCAACCTTTTCAAATGTAATCTGTTTTTCCGACGGATTTGTCATTCTTGCACGATTCTTGCCAAAATTCATCGCTTTTGCATTTGCTCCGCCTCCCTGTCTATTCATGATAGAGAATAAAACAACAATCACACCAATTGTAAGAAGCGTTGGGAACAAAGTTGTCATAAGCCAAGAATCTTCTGGTACATCCATTACATGAATCTTTGTGACACCAGCCTCTTTCAAAATCTCTTGGGCTTCATTTACATCTGTCACGCTCAAATAACGTACGCCATCTTCACCCTCAACTGATAATTCTAATGTTCCTGTCGGAACAGCTTTATTCTGCTCAATCACAACAGATTGAATCTGTCCTTGATTCAGAGCATCCATAAACTCCTGATAGCTGTAACTTTTTTGCTGTAAACTCATCTGAGCCACAATCCAATAAATGATCGCTACCAGCATTACAATAAATAACATCGGAAAGCTGCCGAAACTTTTATTCTTTTTGTCCAATCTTTATCTCCTTCCTACTCTACCCCTTCTACAATTCCAATAAATGGTAGATTTCTATATTTTTGTGCATAGTCAAGTCCATATCCTACTACGAACTCATCTGGAATTTCAAAACCAACATACTCTACTTCTACTTCTTTTTCACGTCTATCTGGTTTATCCAATAATGTACAAAGTTTCATACTGTTTGGATTTCTCTTAGAAAGCACATCTAACAGATAAGATAGTGTTCTTCCTGAATCAATAATATCTTCAATTACAATAACATCTTTTCCTTCTAAACTTTCATCTAGGTCTTTTGCAATTCTTACAACACCGCTTGATGAAGTTCCATCTCCATAACTGCTTACACTCATAAAATCTAGTGTTACTGGAATTGTAATGCGTTTTGCAAGTTCGGTTACAAAAAATACACTTCCTTTTAAGATTCCAATTAAATGTACTTGCTTTCCAGCATAATCTTCACTGATCTTTTTTCCGATTTCTCGAATCTTTGCATCTACTTCTTGTTCTGAAATCATTACTTTAATTGTTTCTGCCATGATTTTCTCCTCTTTCTATTTGTATTTCTAAGACATGTTTTGTATGTTCCTTTACTTGGTAAGAAATATCCGCTCGATATCCAACAATCCATAAAATATGATTCCCATCAGCTACAAGCAAAATCTTATCTCGTTTTTCCTTCGGAATTTTCTCATTGATAAAATATGATTTTAGCTTCTGTGTTCTGCCATCTTCATGTATCGTAATATAATCCCCTGGTTTTCTCGTCCGAAAAACTACATTGCTCTTAATTATATCATAGTCAAAGCACTTCGTGTTATTTTTTTCAAAACTATCGTGACATCTGTCTTCATTTCTATACTTTTTCCAGCAAATCGTATACTCCCCAAAAAGTACGGAAGAAGCTGACTCATCCATCACGATTTCTGGCATTTTTTTCTGTTCCTGTTTCTTTCGGATCGTAATTCCTTCATATGTTCTTGTTCCAATCATATCATATGGCAAATGAACTTCTCTGCCTGACTGCTTTTCTAGCAACTGCTCTAATTGTCTGACATGAACTGCCTCAATATCTTTTTCCTGCTGCGCTGCCTTTACAAGCACATTTCTTAACAACAGAGTTTGCAGCACTCTTGGCATCTGAATCCAAATGTCTTTGGAAATCGCATATCCCCCATCCACTTTCTGTACTGCCTTTTTCTCCCATTCAAAGCATTGACTATCCAAATACTTCTGCACCTGCCAAAGATATTCCATAGTCTCTTGTACATGAGTTACCGTTTTCTGATTTACTTCTTGTTCCATATAAGGAATCACATGATTTCGAATCCGATTTCGCGTGTAACAATCACTTTGATTACTCATATCTTCACAATAAGAAATCTTTCGCACTTTCAGATAGGACTCAATTTCTTCTCGATTGACACACAATAGTGGACGAATATAGATTCCATTGATTGGTCTGATTCCACCAAGTCCTTTTAATCCCGTCCCTCTTGCCACATTCATAAAAAAGGTCTCTGCATTATCATTTTGATGATGCGCCAAAGCAATCTTTGTTCCATTATATTTCTTCATCGCTTTTTGAAAGCAGGCACGTCTTACTTCACGCCCGGCTTCCTCTGTTGATTGTTTCCTTTTTTTTGCAATTAATGCTACATTTTCCAAATAACTTTCAAAAGGAATTCCTTCTTTCTTACAAAGACTTTCCACATATGCTTGCTCTTCATCTGCAACGATTCCTCGCAATCCATGATTCACATGGACAACAACTATTTTAAAGCCAATCATTTTTTGAAGTTCTAGAAGCACAAAAAGAAGGCATACCGAGTCTGCCCCTCCTGATACACCCAAAATTACTTTATCTTCTTTTTTCAGCATCTCATGCTGATTCACATATTCTTTCACTTTTTCCAGCATTTTATTTGTCCTTTTGTAAATTCATAACAATTCTATATCATTTGATACTATTTTTCAAGATTCCATATTCCCACCACAAGTACGGTCATATCATCCATTGGGACCTCTCCAGAGCATTCCAATACTTGTTCTAAAATATGATGTGCCATTTCTTTTGGATTGTTCTGTTTTGTCCCTTCTATGATCATGCGCATAAGAAAGTCTTGTTCTCCAACTGGCAAAGAATCTATTACCCCATCTGTCACAAGTACCACGTACTCCCCATCTTCCATCTGTTTTTTCATATAATCAATTTCTACATTTGGCATAACACCAAGCGGTAAACTTGTAGAACGAATCTGTTCAACACCATTTTCTCGTTTCCAATAAGTTGTGGAGGCACCTGCTTTCGCAATCTCCCATACGCCAGAATACTGGTCAAACAAATGCATATCAATTGTAGAAAAACGAACTTCTTCTCGTCCCATCACCATAGTCGTATTTAACATCTGAAGTGCTGTCTCTTTTGGAAATCCGGCACAAAGTAAATCTTCTAGCACTTCTACCACCATTGCACTTTCCCGATGTGCTGCTTGTCCAGCTCCCATTCCATCCGAAAGAATCACAACCTGTTTTCCACCAGGTAGGTCAATCATGGAAAAGTTATCCCCAGAAATCTTTTCGCATCCCTTTCCTATCTTGGCAACTCCTTGTAACGTTTGAAATTTAGTTCCTTCGACACAGACTAAGGTTTGGTAATCTGCATTTACAATAATCGGTTCTTCTTTTCCTAAGAACATGTTACGGCCTGTGCATTCCGAAATAATATCTGCCACTGTTTTTGATGCAATACATTCTCCTTTACTGCTTTTTACAGTAACATGAATCTCATAACGGCCATTAGACGACACAAAAAAGACGCTGCTCAGCATCTTTACTCCGTTTTTTGCGAATTTTATTTTGATCTTCTTTTCTAAATGGTCATCTTCAAAAATGCTGGCTTGCAATTCTCTCGTGGAGTGCTGTACAATTTTCGCAAACCGATCCAGCTGCACTGCACAATGCTCACGATTCTGCGAAATCTTTTGCTCCCACATATGTTTCTGTCGTACCTGTCGATAGCTTTCTACAACCACGCGCAAAAAATGTGGTGCATAACTGCACTTCTTTTGCATCTTACGTTTCAATTCAATATTCAATTCTGCACCATAGTTTTCAATAATATTTAAAACTTCATGCACGATTTCCTGCATTTTCGTATCATTTCTAAGTATACATCCATTACGATGTTCGCAATGCTGACACACCTCTTCTCGAACTTGTGCACAAATTTGTCCATAATCTTTCCCCGATACATAGGCGGCTGGCTCTTCCAACTTCAAAGACATCTCTGACAATTTCCCCAATGAACGAACCAGCTTATCAATCTGTAATACATATGGATTCATTTCCAATTCCATTCCTTTTCCCCCTAGCTCTAAAAAACAAAATAGCCTTAGGAAATCCGAAAACTTCCTAAAGCTATCATTTGTATCACTTCTATTATGGTACCGCTTCAAACAGCGTTTCATTTGGATAAACTAATCCTAATTTATCTTTCGCAACATCTTCCACGTACTCGTCTGTACCTACATATTCTTCTAATTCTTCCAATTCTTCTGCACGTGTCTTTTCGTCTTCTAGCTGAGCTTCTAATTCTGCCTCTTGCCTTTTATACTCACGATTCTTCTTCTGCATTGATATACTGCCTACTGCAAGTGTAATTCCAAGTACGACAACCACTCCTGTAATTCCCAAAATGCTCATTCTATGATGCATAACACGACGACGTGCACGAACTTTTTGCACTTTCATGTTCTTCATATTTATGCTCACCCTTTTTATTATGGCTTAATCTTAATCCCTTTTCTTGGTTTTATCAATAGATTTTTGAATTTTGAGCATGGTAAAATGCGTAAGCAGACCGCCAATCAGCACACCCAAAACAAAATACCAGCGAATACTTCCATTACATGTCTGAAAAATACAAACATATAAATAAATGCTTATTGTAATCCAAAACAAAATATCTTCTATCGAAATCCAAAACAAGTTATGTCTGATAATCCTTCGAAAGACACATATTGCAGCATAAATAAGATATACCTGATTTCCTATCAATATTGCTGCCAGAAAAATGGACCATTCTTTTTCAATTCCTAATATCATCTTTATTTAAATAGTTTTGTAAATAAACTATCACCCTTCTTACTCATTGGTTTGATATCTGAGTAAGTAACACTGTCAATATGCCCTGATAGGTCCACTTCTCCTTTTTCCAAACTAAGTCGGTTCACGTGAAGATCATTCCCCTTTACCATCAACATGCCTTGTTCTGTTTCTAGTAAAATTGTATTCAAATCAAAAGACAATACATCCAGCACCCCCGTCACTGTACTGGTTTTACGATTATTGATTGATATTTTATGCGTTTTTGGTACTTGTCTTTCTTCCAACTGTTCACAACCTTTCATCCATTTCTCTTTTCCTATTCTATGAGAGGTTGTTTTCATTTATGACTATAAATAACGGAATAGGTCTTTTGCCTCGTCTTTTTTGGTTGTATCTTGAATATCAAGAACTTCTACTTTTACAGTTTTTGTGCCAAATTGAATTTCAATAATATCTCCAATTTTCACTTTTACAGATGCTTTTGCAACTGTCCCATTTACAAGAACTCTTCCCGCGTCACAAGCTTCATTTGCAACTGTTCTTCTTTTGATCAAACGTGATACCTTCAAAAATTTATCTAATCTCATAAGTTCTCTCCTCTATTGAAAAAAGGATGTGCAATGCACATCCCTTCATATTTTCGTTAAATTATGCGTTTACAGCATCTTTTAAAGCTTTACCAGCTTTGAATTTTGGAGCTTTGCAAGCAGCGATTGCCATTGTTTCTCCTGTTTGTGGATTTCTTCCTTCTCTTGCTGCTCTTTCGCTAACTTCGAATGTTCCGAATCCTACTAATTGAATTTTTTCACCTTTTTGTAATTCTTCTGCTACTACATCTGTGAATGCTTTTAATGCTTTTTCTGCATCTTTCTTTGATAATTCAGCTTTTTCAGCCATTGCCACGATCAATTCTGCTCTGTTCATGGTTTTTCCTCCTCTTATTTTAACATAGGATTCTCTAGTCTCCCTATGATTGTTTATAAGCATCATACTCTCAAACTGTATGAAAACGCCCTTAGGTACTGTTATAACGTTTTCACCTATATTTGTCAAGTATCTTTGAGGCATTTCCCCTTTATTTTAAAGGGTTTTCGAGCATTTTTACCGTTTCTTTTTATCCTGACTTTTTTCGAATTACAAATGGAAAGAAAAGATACTATGTAAAAAATTCTTTTTTTCTTCCGTTTGACGAATCACCAATTCCAACTTTTCTATATTTTTAGCCGGAATCCACGATTTCTTCGAACGATAATAAGAATTAGCAACTTTCCAAAATTTTTCAGGATATGCAATACAAATTGCTAAATACTCTATTTCTGCATCTGTCAACGGATGATTCTTCTCATATGCTGTGATCATCTTCTCCCCTAATCGCTCATTCCAGTGATTTTTCTCCATTACTTTTCGCAAAAAGTAATAAAAATCCGTCAATGGTATATCTTCACGAAAATGTTCAAAATTAGTCGTTGCAATTCCATCTGTCAAAAATAGAATGTTATGATAATTATAATCTCCATGAATAAATGTATGCGCTGTGTGACTTTTCTCCCAAAGACTTTCATACATACTGTTTTCTAATCGCTCAAGCGCCACTTTCGCCCATTCATACATGCCATCAAATTCCTTGAGAAATGCCTGTTCAAATTCACCTTTCACAACACGTCCTCGAATATATGTCCGCACCTTTTTCATTTCCCGATTATGTCTGAAATATTCTTTCCTTACATCTTCTCCAACAAAAAAATCCATTGCCTCGTCATTGGCAAATGGATTTTCTAATGCTTTGTGAAGAACTGCCAAATTCTGAACGCTTTCCAACACATCCGATTCTTTGTGTATATCACATTCCTTACCCACAAACCATCGCTTTAGGAAGTATTTTGTTCCCTCATCAGAAGTAACAAATAATCCGCCTTCCTTGTTCCTTTGAATCCAATCTACATTCGAAACATTTTGTTCCTGCAAACGATCATATAATTCCGAAAGCATGGGGATTCTTTTTTCTGAAATCCGCATTTCCTTTAGGACCATTGGACCTGTATTTGTGTCACACCATATGGCATTTCTTATTTTCTTTGTATTCCGTACATCTATCTCATACTGGTTCAAAACCTCTAATTCATTCTCCCTCATAAATCCTCCCGCCTGTTTTCCATTTTCATTCTAATGTATGACAGGCTTAAAGAAAGTATGAAGTTATTTTAAAATTTTATCTTTCATTTTGAGTAATATCTCTTTTTGATTTAAACTTGGGTCATCTAAAACATGTTCCAGCAGAATTCCTAAAACACGTCCGATTTCTTTTCCTGGTTCCATTCCATCTGCGATCAAATCTTTCCCCGTTACTGCTAATGTCTTTAAAGAAACACATTCTTTCTTCGCCAAAATCTCTTCATAGCAAACACGAATCCCCTCTAGATTCTGCAGTTTTTCTTCCCGCATATAATCGCTTTGCGCTAATGTATCTGCCATGCGGACTTCTAGATAATATGGAAATAGTTCTTCTCCAATTTTATTCATAGCACGACGCACATTTATTGGTTTTGCAGGCATACGATAATCGTGATATCGTACCAATTTCACCACTTTATTCATAGTGTCATTATCAAATTTCAAACGGCGAAGAATCTGTTTTGTCATTTCCGCACCTTCTATATCGTGCATCTTGAAATGTGCTACGCCTAGCTCATCTACCGTTTTCATCTTCGGCTTTGCAACATCATGAAATAACATCGTAAGACGTAACACTTTATCTGCTCTTACTGATTCGATAGCTTTCAAAGTATGTTCTCCTACATCATACATGTGATGTGGTGTTTCTTGCTTTGTCTCCATCATCGCATCAAACTCCGGTAAGATCACCTTTGTAATTCCTAGTTCATAGGCTTTACGAAGCAATACAGGATTTGGCGATACCATCATTTTGATCAATTCAACTTGAATACGCTCTGCACTGATATTGGCCAACGTAGGTGCTAATTCAATGATTCCTGCTTTTGTATCTTCTTCAATTTCAAAACCGAGTTGTGCTGCAAATCTTACTGCTCTCATAATGCGAAGAGCATCTTCTCCAAATCGCTCCCTGGCATTTCCCACACAACGAATGACTCTCTTTTCCAAATCTTCGATGCCACCAAAGATATCCACCAATCCTTCTGTATCATTGTATGCCATTGCATTGATCGTAAAATCACGACGAAGCAAATCTTCCTTTAAACATCTGGTAAATGTTACCTCTTTCGGATGACGACTGTCTTCGTATTCACCATCTACACGATATGTGGTTACTTCAAATGCATCTTTATCTATCAAAACAGTAATTGTACCATGCTCAATCCCGGTATCAAATGTTCTATGAAACAGTGCTTTTGTTTCTTGCGGTGTTGCAGATGTGGTTATATCCCAGTCATCCGGAATACGTCCTAATATAGAATCACGTACGCAGCCACCAACCGCATATGCTTCATAACCATGCGCTTGGAGAGTCTTAATTATGGTATTCACTTTTTCTGGCAATTGAATTTTCATCTATTTTCCTTCTCCATTTCAAAAAAGAGACGTCCGCAAACGTCTCTTTCCACACTCATTAAATGTCCTAGTAAGATTTTCCCCAGTATGCCATGTGTTTTGCTGGTTTTCCACAGAAAATACATGTATCTGAGATCATCTCTTCATCTTCGATCAAGCAACGTGTAGCTGCTCCACCTGTTGCGTATTTTACTTCGCCTTCACATTCTGGATCTCCACACCAGCAAGCTTTTACAAATCCACGATTTGCTTTGAACTTTTCTACCATTTCGTCCATTGTTACTGCTGTATCAATATGATCTTCTAAGAACGCTTTTGCTCTGTCATACATATCTTTTTGCATTGTTTCAAGGATATTGCGAAGTTCTGCTGCAATATTATCTAATGAAACAATTGTCTTTTCACGGTTATCTCGACGGCAAACAACAACTTGATTATTTTCAATATCTTTTGGTCCGATTTCGATACGTGTTGGGATACCAAGAATTTCTTGTTCTGCAAATTTCCATCCAGGTTGTTTGTCAGAAGCATCAATATTTACTCTGTATCCTGCTTTCTTTAATTCATCCATCAATTCGTATGCTCTATCTAATACACCTTCTTTGTGTTGTGCAATTGGAATAATACGAACTTCTGTTGGAGCAACATGTGGTGGTAATACAAGACCATCATCATCACTATGAACCATAATGAGCCCACCAATACTTCTTGTAGATAATCCCCAAGATGTTTCAAATACGCTGTGTGGCTGACTGTTCTTGTCAATGTATTTGATACCAAATGCGTCTGGGAATCCGCTTCCGAAGAAGTGACTAGTTGCTGATTGTAATGCCTTTCCATCATGCATCAAACATTCTACTGTGTAAGTATCTTGTGCTCCGGCAAATTTTTCATGTTCTGCCTTTCTACCAGCTAAGAATGGCATTGCCATTGTTTCTTCATAGAAATCTTTGTATACTTGCCACATTTGGATAGTTCTTTCTTCTGCTTCTTCATATGTTGCATGGATTGTATGTCCTTCTTGCCATAAGAATTCTCTTGAACGTAAGAAAGGTCTTGTTGTTTTTTCCCAACGAAGAACTGAATTCCATTGGTTCCATACAAGTGGTAAATCTCTATGAGATTGTACCATTTTTGACCAAAGATCACAGAATAATGTTTCTGAAGTAGGACGAATACACATTCTCTCTTGAAGTCTTTCCATACCACCATGTGTAACCCATGCTACTTCTGGAGCAAATCCATCGATGTGATCTGCTTCTTTTTGCAACAAACTTTCTGGGATTAAAAGTGGTAACGATACATTTTGAACACCTGTTTCTTTAAAACGTCTATCTAAGTCTGCTTGAATTCTTTCCCAGATTGCATAACCATTTGGTAAGTAATTCATACATCCTTTTACTGTTGAGTAATCACATAATTTTGCTTCACGAACAACGTCTGTATACCATTGTGCGAAGTCTTCATCGCGCGATGTAATCGCTTTTACAAGTTTTTTGTCCTTTGCCATTTCTTTTTCTCTCCTTTTATATGTTTGATAAGAAATAGAAAACGCCGAGTTTTCTATCCCTCCATAAGGGACCGAAATACTCGGCGGTACCACCCTAATTAATCATGTACATATACCTGTTTAACATGATTCGCTTTTATCACTACTAACGCTAGTGTCACGCTGCATTTTCACACAGAGGCTCCAAGGTAGGTTCTATATATTTCTTGCAAGAATCTCTCACCAAATGATTCTCTCTCTGGGGCGCGTCCTATATATACTAGTCCTCTTCATAGCCATATTTTTCAATAATTAACGCTATTTTATATAAATTCTATCTTTTTGTCAAGACCAGAAAACTTCTCCCTGTGGAACAATTTCAAATTCCATTGGTTTCTTCGTTCGTGGGTGTACAAATTCCAAACGATAAGCACAAAGAGCAATCTTCATCCAGCGTGTAACCTCTTTCTGCACCGTATTGTATTTGGTATCACCCCAGATTGGGCAACCCATATGCGCCATCTGGACACGAATCTGATGATGTCTTCCTGTTTCTAATTTTACTTTCACAAGGGCAAGCTGTTCTTCCTCTTTTACAGAAAGTACCTCATAATTCAAAATCGCCTTTTTCGCATCCTGTTCGTTTGCACCACAGACTCTAGAAGTGTTCGTTTTTCCGTCTTTGACTAAATAATCCTCTAGTCTGCCCGTTTTTTCCTTTGGTATACCGCAAAGCACTGCCTGATAATATTTCCCAAAAGAATCCTGCTGCAGCGTCTTATTTAACTCTTTTGCTGCGTTTGCATGTTTTGCGAAAACTAAGATTCCTTCTACCGGTTGATCCAAACGATGAATCACAGCAACATAAGGTGATTTGAGATGGTTTCGAAGCAGACTGACCATATCCATGGCACCTAATTTACTTGTTTGTGTTGCAATACCGGATGGTTTATAACAAACAATAATATCCTGATCTTCGTATAATATATTTATTTTCATACTATGTCCTTTCCCATTTTCTCTTGGAAGCAAGATAACACAAAACCTTGAAAAACTCAATCAAAAAACGGGCTGATGCTTCACGACCTACATTCCTGAAACACCAGCCCCTGCTATGTCTTATTCTTCTACAGTATCTTCTGCTTGCATTGCTTCTTCATATTTTTCCAGAATCAACTTTTGAATACGTTCTCTTGTTCCCGAATTAATTGGGTGTGCAATATCACGATATTCTCCATCTAATGCTTTCTTGCTAGGCATTGCAATAAAAAGACCTTTTTCTCCTTCAATTACTTTAATATCATGTACTACAAATTCTTCATCCATAGTGATTGATACAACTGCTTTTAATTTTCCTTCTTTCGCTACTTTACGTACACGTACATCTGTAATTTGCATATAATACCTCTTTCTAGAATCCAAATCTCTCATTCTTTTCTACTACTACTTTTACTTTTTCTTCTCCGACCAAACGTGTATTTGCTCGGATTGTCCCGCGGCTTTCCACGATACAATTTTCAATATATGTATTGTCGCCAAGATAAACATCGTTCAAAATAATGGAATTCTTGATCACACAATTATTTCCAACGAATACTTTTTTAAATAAAATCGAATTTTCGACCGTTCCATTTACGATGCTTCCGCTTGCAACTAAACTATTTTTAACAACCGATCCCGGATTATATTTTGCTGGTGGAAGATCACTCACCTTAGAATATACTTCCGGATAACTCTTGAAGAAATATTGACGCACATCGCTTTTCAAGAAATCCATATTAGTCTTGTAATATGCATCTATTGTAGCGATATTGCTCCAGTATTCTTCCAACTTGTATGCGTAAATTTTCTTTAATTTTCTATATCGAATCAAAATGTCAGATACAAAATCATATTTTTCATCTTCTACACATTGTTCAACCAAATCAATAAGCAAACGTCTTCGGATAATGTAGATCCCTGTCGAAATAATATTTGAAGTCGCAACCATTGGTTTTTCTTCCAACTCTAACACACGATCATCTTCGTCCAACTTTAAGACACCAAATCTGCGAGCATCTTCTCCCTGTGGCAATTCTTTGCACACAATTGTCACATCTGCACTTTTCTTCACATGATATTCCAATGCTTTCTCGTAATCCATCTTGTATACAGCATCACCAGATGCAATGATCACATATGGTTCATGGCATTTTTTCAAAAAATCAAGATTCTGATAAATCGCATCTGCTGTTCCTCGATACCAGTTACCATTGTCCGCTGTGATCGATGGAGTAAATACGTATAAACCACCTTGTTTTCTACCGAAATCCCACCATTTTGATGAATTAAGATGTTCATTCAAAGATCTCGCATTGTATTGTGTTAGCACAGCAACTTTTGATACTTGGGAGTTCGACATATTACTTAACGCAAAATCAATTGCCCGATAGCTTCCTGCAATTGGCATTGCTGCAGCAGCACGTTTTCTTGTCAACTCACGCATCTTGTGACTACTTCCACCCGCTAAAATAATTCCTACTGCTTTCATGCCTACTCACCTGCCTTTATCAAAGTCTCGCCACTAGGAAGAACACCATCTACATAGTCTTCTTTCACAGTGACACCACTGATTGCTGTATTTTTCCCAATCTGAACAGCACTTGGAATCTTTGAATTTTCACCGATAGTTACAAGACCAAATGAATAAATATCTGGTCTCATTTGGTTCGGAACATCTGCTCCAATTCCCATTGTTACATTATCTGCAACTTCTACCTGTTCTGCGATAATCGCTTTATCAATCATGCATCCTTTCCCAATTACTGTATCCTGCATGATAATGGAATCACGTACCACGCTGCCTTCTCCGATCACAACGCCTGCTCCAATAATAGAATGGTACACTTCTCCATAAATTTCTGCACCATTTGAAATAATGCTCTTATCGATCACAGAATGTTCTGAAATATATTGTGGTGGTAAAATTCCACTGTTGGTATAAATCTTCCAATACTCTTCGTACAGATTAAATTCTGGAACAATATCTAATAGTTCCATGTTTGCTTCCCAATATGAACCAAGCGTTCCAACATCTTTCCAATATCCATTAAATTCATACGCAAACATGCGATTTCCCTGTTCAAAACAGTATGGGATAATATGCTTTCCAAAATCACATCCTGCTTCTTCCTTTTTCTGGATCAACGCATCGCGAAGTACAGACCATGTAAAGATATAAATTCCCATCGACGCCAAATTGCTTCTTGGCTGTTTTGGTTTCTCCTCAAATTCTGTAATCCGTTTCTCTTGATCTGTGATCACGATCCCAAAACGGCTTGCTTCTTCCATAGGGACTGGCATTGCTGCGATTGTTACATCTGCTTGATTTTCCTTATGAAAATCTAACATCACTTCGTAGTCCATCTTATAGATATGATCTCCAGAAAGAATCAACACATATTCTGGATGAAAACTATCTATGTACTCTAAGTTCTGATAAATGGCATTCGCAGTTCCTGTATACCACTCACTATTTGCACTCTTTTCGTACGGAGGCAAAATCGATACACCACCAACGTTGCGATCTAAATCCCATGGGATACCGATTCCAATATGGGTATTTAACCGCAAAGGCTGATATTGTGTTAACACTCCAACCGTATCAATTCCGGAGTTGATACAATTGCTTAGCGGAAAATCAATAATGCGATATTTCCCACCAAAAGCAACGGCTGGTTTAGCAACTTTCGCAGTGAGGACTCCAAGTCTGCTGCCTTGTCCACCTGCCAAGAGCATTGCTATCATCTCTTTCTTCTTCATGTCATCACCCCTTCTTCCAGTTTCTAGTGTGTGTATTATACCATACCATTCAAATTAAGTGAACAATTTTTACAAAAATTAGAAATTATTCGAAAATTTTTTATATAATTCTCACAAAATAAATCTCTTTAATTTTTTGCTATATCCGTATATAATATTATAGGAAAGAATTAATATATGACTTATTTCAAAATAGGAAGGATATTTTTATGTATAAAATCAACTTCAAAGAACCACTTCATGTACACTTTATCGGAATCGGTGGAATCAGCATGAGCGGTCTTGCAGAAATCTTACTAAAAGAATCATTTACCATCTCTGGATCTGATTCCAAACCTTCTGCGTTAACAGAACACCTTATCTCTCTTGGTGCAACTGTTTTTTATCCACAGAAGGCTTCCAACATCATTGATGGCATTGATGTTGTTGTATACACAGCTGCAATTCATGAAGATAACGAAGAATTTGTAGAAGCAAAACGTCGAAATCTTCCAATGCTTTCACGTGCAGAATTGCTTGGCCAATTAATGACCAATTATGAAACACCAATCGCTGTTTCAGGAACACATGGAAAGACAACAACCACTTCCATGTTATCTCACATCTTACTAGAAGCTGAAAAAGATCCAACTATTTCTGTTGGTGGGATCCTTCAGGCAATCGGTGGTAACATCCGCGTCGGAAATTCTGACGTTTTCATCACAGAAGCCTGCGAATATACAAACAGTTTCTTACACTTTTTCCCTAAGATCAGTATTGTATTGAATGTGGAAGAAGATCACATGGATTTCTTCAAAGATATTCATGAAATCCGTGATTCATTCCATAAGTTTGCCGCACTTTTACCAGAAGACGGTACTCTGATCATCAATAAAAATATTGAATCAATGGAAACAATTACTGATGGACTTCACTGCAAAGTGATTACATACTCTGAAACACAAGATGCAGACTATACGGCATCTAATATTATCTTTGATGAACTTGGAAATGCATCCTTTGATTTGATTCGTTACGGTGAATTTGCAGGACGCATTCAATTATCCGTTGCTGGAAATCATAATGTCTCTAATGCATTGTCTACAATTGCCGCTGCGGATTTACTAGATATTCCATTCGAAACCATTCAAAGTGGTATTCTCTCATTTACTGGAACACAACGTCGTTTCCAATACAAGGGAGAACGTAATGGAATTACGATCATTGATGATTATGCACATCACCCAACAGAAATCAGAGCAACTTTGACTTCTGCCAGAAATTATCCTCACAAGGATATTTGGTGCATTTTCCAACCACACACTTATACAAGAACAAAAGCATTTTTCCATGAATTTGCGGAAGCACTTTCTTTGGCCGACCATGTCATACTTGCTGACATCTATGCAGCCCGCGAAACAGACACTTTAGGAATGTCTTCAGAAAGCTTAGCAGAAGAATTAAGAAAATTAGGTACAGATGCCTACTATCTTCCAAGCTTTGATGCAATCGAAAAATTTGTCTTAGAAAAATGTATCCACAATGACTTGTTGATAACTATGGGAGCTGGAGACGTTGTAAACATTGGAGAATCCCTTTTAAAATAGGACTTATCCACAGTTTCCACACTATTGTTATCCACAAAAAAATGCTTTTTCCAGCACTTTGATGGTGCTATAATACCCATACTGATTAGATAAAGGTGGTAACACAATGAAAACACTGACTTTAATAAAACGTTTTCAAGAAAACAGCACCAGTGTGGAAAACGATTTTATAGATCATTATATGACGAAAGCGAATGGCGAATATGTTAAGATCTATCTTTTACTATTGCGTCATTTAAATCGGTCTGACTGCTCGCTATCGATTTCAAAATTAGCCGATTGGTTAGACTGTACAGAAAAAGATATTGTGCGCGCACTGAAATATTGGTCCGAAGTTGGACTATTAGAAATTACTTATAACGAAGACGGATCTATATGTGGACTTGCTATTGGAAAATCTGCAATACTAGAAACGCAAGAGCAAGTTGTTTCTCCTCAATCATCAATTGTTGAGGAAAAAGCGAAGCCAGATAAGAAACCAAGAACGCTTTCTTCTAAAGAACAAGAAGAGTTGCAGCAAGTTCTCTTTGTTACAGAACAATATATGGGACGCCCATTATCAATTTCTGAAGTGCAGAAGATCCATTACTTTTATGGTGTTTTGAACTTCTCAGCAGATTTGATCGAATACCTGATTGAATATTGTGTGGAGAACAATCATCGAAGCATGCATTACATAGAGTCTGTTGCCATTGCCTGGGCGGAAAATGGTATTACAACCGTCTCACAAGCAAGAGAGAATTCTTCTTTCTATAACAAGAATTGTTTCTCAATTTTAAACGCATTTGGCATCAAAGGACGGAATCCAGCTCCGTTTGAATTGGAATATATTAAGAAATGGATCAACGAATATGGATTTACACTAGATATTATTTTAGAAGCATGTAATCGTACGATTGCGAACACACATAAACCAGATTTTAAATATACAGATTCTATTTTATACAACTGGCTCTCAAACGGTGTACATCATTTTCCTGATATTTCCCGTTTGGATCTTGCATATCAACAAAAGAAAGAAGCCAAGAAGCGTAATGCTTCGAATCCAGCTCCGTCAAACAATCGATTTAATAATTTCGAAGGACGTTCTTACGATATGGATTCTTTGGAAGCGCAGCTTCTTAATACTAACTAATTCAAAGGAGTAATCAGCGTGGCTTTAAACAACTCTCAGTACGATACGATCATGCGTACTTATGAACAAAAACAACTTCATAATCGTGATGTATTGGAACAACATTACAAAGCAGCTTATGAGGCGTTGCCTGAACTTCAGGAAATCCATCGCCAGATTGCAAGTTTAAGTGTCAGCCAAGCCCGTAAATTATTAGAGGGGGATGAGAATGCACTAGCAGAGTTAAAGATACAGATTGCTGCCTTATCTCAACGTTCCCATGATCTGCTTATATCAGGAGGATTTCCTGCTGATTACTTAGAGCCAATCGCTGCATGTAAAGATTGCAATGATACAGGCTATATTGGCAATCAGAAATGTCATTGTTTCAAGAAAGCAATTATCGACTTGCTTTATACGCAGTCGAATTTGAAACATATTTTGCAAAAAGAGAATTTTGATACCTTCTCACTGGAATACTATTCTGATAATCACATTGATGCACGTACAGGACGTTCGTCTCTTGCTAATATTAAAAATGCATATATGACTGCACGTAAATTTGTAGATGGATTTTCTGAAGAATTCCGCAACCTATTTCTATATGGAGATACAGGTGTTGGAAAGACTTTTTTATCGAACTGTATTGCCAAAGAATTAATTGACCAATCTTATTCCGTAATTTACTTTTCATCTTTCGAATTTTTTGATACACTAGCTAAGGGAAAGTTCAACAAAGATGATAACGATTTGAAGATGAACCAACTTATCTTCGACTGTGATTTGCTAATTATTGATGATTTGGGAACAGAATTGACAAATGCTTTTACAGTATCTCAACTCTTTCTCTGTTTGAATGAACGTTTACTTCATCGTAAATCAACTATCATTTCTACAAATCTCTCTCTGGACCGATTGAAAGATTTGTACACAGAGCGAACCTTTTCTCGAATCACAAGTAATTATACCATGTTGAAACTAACAGGTGACGATATACGCATTAAAAAGAAATTAATGAACAGGGAGGAAAATTGATGTTACACCGTACAGAACGCAAATTAGACACTATTCCAGTAGGACCGCTTGGGTTTATTCCAGTAGATGGATGCCAAGAACTTGGTAAGAAAGTAGATGATTACCTTGTAAAATGGCGTAAAGAAGAAACCGAAAATGCAGAAGGAGATACTATCTTCCGTGAATACACAAAGGATTCTTTCATTATTGACACCAGAGTTCCACGTTTTGGTTCTGGAGAGGCAAAAGGAATTATCAATGAATCGATTCGAGGAAAAGATGTCTTCCTTATGGTTGACGTTTGTAACTACAGTTTAACTTACTCTTTATCTGGTAAGACAAATCATATGTCACCAGATGATCATTATCAAAACTTAAAGAGAGTAATTGCTGCTATTAGTGGTAAAGCTCGCAGAATTAATGTTATTATGCCTTTCTTATATGAAAGCAGACAACACAAGAGAACTTCTAGAGAATCTTTAGACTGTGCTCTTGCTCTTCAAGAATTAGTGAGTATGGGTGTTGATAATATCATCACATTTGATGCTCATGACCCACGTGTGCAAAATGCAATTCCTCTTCATGGATTTGAAACAGTACGACCAACATACCAATTTGTAAAAGCTTTATTCCGTAAATTCCCTGACCTGAAGGTTGATAGTGAACATATGATGGCAATCAGCCCTGATGAAGGTGCAACAAGCCGCGCAATCTACTTAGCAAACGTGCTTGGTTTAGATATGGGTATGTTCTACAAACGTCGTGATTATACTAAGATTGTTG
>CAYTRJ010000011.1:0-24816 GCA_964440185.1 uncultured Faecalimonas sp.
TCCACACGTACCACACCATCATAGTAAGCAACCGCACCTGGTTTCAGCTCTTTGTAATCTTCACTTCTTCCATGAATTTCATAAAACTCACGAATTGTTTCGTCTGTCTTCCAAATAGAAGATAAACAAGTAGTTTCTGTTGTCATAACATCAATTCCAATACGGAAATCTGCACTTAATTTATCAACACCAGGTCCAACGAATTCCATTACTTTATTATTTACATAGCCATTTGCAAATGTTGCTCCAATGATTGCAAGAGCAACGTCTTGTGGTCCAACACCAATCATTGGCTCTCCTTCTAAATAAATGGCTACTACTTCTGGCATCTTAATGTCATATGTCTTATTTAATAATTGTTTTACAAGTTCTGGTCCGCCTTCTCCCATCGCCATTGTACCAAGGGCACCATAACGAGTATGGCTATCCGAACCAAGAATCATCTTGCCTCCACTTGCAAGCATTTCTCTTGCAAATTGATGGATAACTGCTTGATGAGGTGGTACATATACTCCGCCATATTTTTTTGCACAAGTAAGCCCAAACATATGGTCATCTTCATTGATTGTTCCGCCTACTGCACATAAACTATTATGACAGTTTGTTAGTACATATGGAATTGGGAATTTTTCCAATCCAGATGCTCTCGCTGTCTGAATGATTCCTACAAAGGTAATATCATGTGAAGTTAATTTGTCAAATTTAATCTTCAAGCGCTCCATATCCGAAGATGTATTATGTTCTTTCAAAATATTGTACGCAATTGTCTGTTTTCTAGCCTCTTCTTTTGACACATTTGCTTCCGAAACAAGTTCTGTTCCATTCACAAGATATGCGCCATGTTCCATTAATCTCACCATGTCTCTTCCTCCTAAGTTAAATCTGCTTTTTACTTTGCTCAAATTTCATCTGGTTTGATACCATAAGAGCAATTTTAAATGTCAAGGCATCATCAAACTTTCGAATGTCTAGCCCTGTTGTTTTTTGAATTTTTTCTAATCGATACACTAATGTATTTCGATGTAAATATAATTTTCTTGCCGTTTCTGAAATATTCAGATCATTTTCAAAAAAGGCATTGATAATGCTTAGTGTTTCTTCGTCAAATTGATCTATTGCATTTCCATGAAATACTTCTTCCAAAAACATTTTACACAATGCATCCGGAAGTTGATAGATCAATCTGCCAATTCCCAGTTCATTATATGCAAGTACATTTTTCCCGACATAAAAAATCCGTCCGACATCAAGTGCCATAATTGCTTCTTTATAAGTTCTGGAAACATCTTTTAAATTATCCACGATCGTTCCATACGCTACTCGTACATCTACCATCGCTTCCATATTTACTGTATCTACAATCGCTCTCGCGATAGCTTTCAAATCCTGATAATCTTGTGTTGTCTCAAGTGCTTTCACAAGAATGATATGCTCAGCATTTACTGAGGTTACAAAGTCTTTTGTGCCAGTCGCATAAAGACCTTTCATTGTTTCAAGAGCAAATTCGTCGCCTTCCTTCTTAGGCTCAACTACAAAAATCGCTCTCCTTTTTTCAATATCTATCTTTAACTTTTTTGCTTGGTTCAAAATATCAACCAACAATAAATTATCTAAAATCAAATTTTGGAAGAACTGATTTTTACTAAGCTTTGTTTTATATGCCTGCAGCAAATTTGTAAACTGGCTTACACAAAGGCGTCCCATTCCTTCCATCTCTTTTTCACAATTGTGGATCACGAAAATATAAACCATCTTATCTTCACTTCGAATCGGAAAATACATATCTCCCTCGAAACAAATAGGATCTCTTTCATTTTCTTCCGCTAATTCACAAACCTTCGATTCCATATAGGACTGCTGTTTGCAAGTAGTATTCAGGCATTTCCCCTCTACATCCCACAACGAACAATCTTTTTCTAGAATCTGATGCATTTCTGTCATTACTTTATTTAATATCTGATTACTTAGCATCCTTTTACTTCTTTCTAATCTCGAATCTGATATATGGAAAGCCAAAGCTGCACACGCAGCCTTGGCTCCTACATTTTATAATCTCTTTAATAACTCTGCTCTTTCTTCTTCAAAACCTGGTTTCCCAAGTAATGCAAACATGTTTCTCTTGTAGCTTTCTACACCTGGTTGGTCAAATGGATTTACTCCTAAAATATATCCACTTACACCACATGCAAATTCAAAGAAATAGAATAATTGTCCAAGATAGAATTCATTTTGTTCTGGAATATTAACCATTAAGTTTGGAACATTACCATCTGTGTGAGCAAGAATTGTACCATTCATTGCACTCTTATTAATGAAATCTACTGATTTACCAGCTAAGTAGTTTAATCCATCTAGATCAACTGGTTCTTCGTTTAATAAAATTTCTTCTTGTGATGTTTCTACGTTCATAACTGTTTCAAACATGATACGTGAACCATCTTGGATAAATTGTCCCATTGAGTGAAGGTCTGTTGTAAGGTCAACAGATGCTGGGAAAATACCTTTTTGATCTTTTCCTTCACTTTCTCCGTATAATTGTTTCCACCATTCAGAAGTATAGTGAAGTGATGGTTCATAGTTTGCAAGCACTTCTACTGATTTTCCTTTACGATGTAAAATATTACGGATTGCAGCATATTGTAGTGCATCGTTTTCTTCAAATGGATTTTCTAATGCCATTTGTCTTCCTGATGCAGCACCTTCCATTAATTTGTCAATATCAGCACCACTTACTGCGATTGGAAGAAGACCAACTGCTGTAAGAACTGAGAAACGTCCTCCTACATCATCTGGAACAATAAAGCTTTCGTATCCTTCTTCTGTTGCAAGATTTTTAAGTGCTCCTCTTGCTTTGTCTGTTGTAGCATAGATTCTCTTCGCTGCAGCTTCTTTTCCGTATTTCTTTTCTAAGATTTCTTTAAATACGCGGAATGCAATTGCAGGTTCTGTTGTTGTACCTGATTTTGAAATCATGTTGATTGAGAAATCTCTATCTCCGATTACGTCAATTAAATGTTTGATATATGTACTGCTAATGCTGTTTCCTACAAAATAGATTTCTGGAGTCTTACGGATTTCCTTTGAAACGACATTGTAGAAGTTATGTCTTAAAAATTCAATTGCAGCTCTTGCACCTAAATAAGATCCACCAATTCCGATTACTAATAATACTTCTGAATCTGATTTGATCTTTTCTGCTGCTTCTTTAATACGAGCAAATTCTTCTTTATCATAATCTACTGGTAAATCGATCCATCCTAAGAAATCATTTCCAGCTCCTTTTTTGCTTACAAGTAATTCTTTTGCTTCTGCAGCTAATTTACTCATGTATTCTACTTCATGTTCTTTGATAAAGCATTTTGCTTTTCCATAATCAAAAGTTACTTTATTTCCCATTTTTATCCTCTCCTTCTAGGCATATGCCTAATGACTACTTTCATTCTAACAAATGTACTTCTGTTTATCAAGCCAAAAACTCCTCAAGAATTGCTCGAATGCGCATCTCTTGTTCTGCTTTTCGTTTTACGTCTTCAGGCTCCTGTTCCTCTTCCTGCTTATCCTCTTCTATGATTTCTGCTTCCGTAACTTCCGAAGCTCGTCCCGTTTTGGCATATCGATGGGCACATACATTTTCCAAATATTCCACCATATAATTCTTCGCCGCCTCAAGCCTTACACTTTCATCCCAAATCATGCTTACAAAAATAAGTGCTAGTACAAAAAGGATTGTCCACTGTAAATATTGCAGTGTTAAATTTCCAATCCCCTGCATACGATAACTTTCAAAGCCGCCAAGGACACCTAAAAACGCTATCACCCATATCAGTTTCTTTGCCCAGCTGCGAAGACTATTGAGACGTACCCCTAGCACAGTATATTCGTAAATATATTTTTGTACAAAGGCTCCCACATTTTCCACTTTGTCACTAACCATACTTGCATGTTCGAATTTGCCTTTTACCAGACGCATCAACTTGTGATTGCTTTTTTGTATTTCACTGGCTGCTCTTGCCATTTTTCTGACTGTAAAATAGGAAATTGCTTTTGAGGCAATACCTGCTGCTGCTAAAATCCCCATTGCGTAAAAAATGATTTGTTGTCTTACAATTGTTTCTAACATATGTAAAAATCCCCTTTCTTTTTCTGTAACGTAATTATACAAGAAAAACAGAAAGGGGACTTCTAAAATCGTCCGACAAAGTTTTCACCGCATCATCTCTTCAATGCGTTTTCATGTCGATTATGTAATTAAATACGAGGTAATAGATTCTTTACAAGTCTTACAGAACGTTCGATTGCAAGCTTTTCAAATGTTGGATAATCCATTGTGGCACTGTTGTCAGCTTTATCCGAAATTGCTCGAATAATGACACAAGAAATTTTATTCAAATACGCCGCATGAGCAACTGCAGCACCTTCCATTTCAGTACATTTCGCTTGAAAGTGCGCAACTAATTTTTCTTTTACTTCTGGAGAAGATACAAATTGGTCTCCACTTACAATACGTCCAGTAAATGTTTTGATATCTGGATTCGCCTCTTCATTTGCAGCAACTGCTTTTTCCACTAATTCAGGATCTGCTGGAAATGAAAATGTATCCATTCTTGGCACTTGTCCAAGTGGATCTCCAAAAAGTGTGGCATCCATATCATGTTCTACAAGATCCGTAGACACAACAACATCACCAATATCGATTTGCGCATCGAGTGAACCAGCAATACCTGTATGAATGATCTTATCTACATTAAATTTGTCTGCTAAGATTTGTGCACAGATACCTGCATTTACTTTTCCAATCCCGCTTCTCACGATTACAACATTTTTCCCACAAAGGATTCCTTTGCAAAATTCCATCGAAGCATAATTTACAACTTCTTCTACTTCCATACTTTCTTTTAATACTGCAACTTCTTCTTCCATTGCACCAATAATACCAATTACCATATTTCAAAACCTCTTTCGTTTTATCATTCTTTTCTAATCATAATCGATTTATTTCGAAGTGGCAAGAAAAGTTTGTCTTTTCTCCACAGCTTTGTTATAATACCCCTGTAAATCGAATCATGTTACATTTAGGAGGAAATGAAATGGAATTCAAAACAAAAGGTGTATGTTCACAAAAAATCATTTTTGATGTTGATAACGATATAGTGAAAAATGTACAATTCATTGGTGGATGCTCAGGAAATACACAAGGTGTTTCTCGCCTTGTAGAAGGTATGGAAGTGCATGAAGCAATTTCTCGTTTAGAAGGGATCAAATGTGGTCCACGTGCTACATCATGCCCTGACCAATTAGCGCAAGCATTAAAAACAGCATTAGACAAGTAGTAATTTTCTAATTATATGAAAAAAGCAGGTGCGAATGATTCACCTGCTTTTCTTCATCCCCTCTGTCTCCAAGAGAGAAAATAACGACCGTAGAAAAATTGGATTTTATACTCTCCCGAGTGGAATGCTCTCAATGTAAGGTCGTTTATTCCTTAAATTATTTTATTAAATTGTTACACCTACGGTCGCTATCTTCTCTCTTGGAGCTCCTTTTTCTTTACATTCGCAAGTTATTTGTATACGAATAACCTACGTCTGACCCTGCGTAATGTGTGCTTCTGCACCGATAATAGTACCCACTCGATACCTTTACATATTTGCTGGCTAAAACACTTAATGCATCTTCTTTGCTGTTTGTCATAGATGTCACAAAGCCCCAGCCACCATTATCATATCTTTCTACAATTGCAGTGACTGCCACTTTGCAACTATGAGCTGCTGATGTAATGCCACCTGCACCTACCGTATTATTTCCAGCATCGTTAATAATAGAAATGCCATCTGCCAAATATACACCTCTGGTACTCATTTCCATATATCCAACTAATGCATCCTCTGTCATCAGATAAGACAAATCCACCTCTTCATCTGACTCTTCAGCAAAACTCACTGCGGACCAGCCAAAAATGCATGTGACAGAAAATAACACAGCTAATAGTAATGCTTTTATCTTCTTCACGTCCATCCCCTCTTTCTTATGTCCTTATACTATATAGACACGGGAACTTTTCATTTCTGACGCGTTTTTTACAAAAAATATAAATTTTTTACAATTTTTTCTACTTCTTCCCATTGAAGGTTAAAAATTCTCAAGAAGTAAGAACTGTCTTGATACTCAAACTCTACTTGAATACGTTCTTCTCCATTTTCTTGTACTCTAAACTTTTGAATATCCACAACAACATCTTCTATCACTAGATGTTCTTCCTCTAGCAAAATGTCTTCTGCATTCTTTCCCATAGAACTATCACGGTAGTTTGGACGAATGTAGTACAAAACAGTTTCTTCTGTTTTTTTATTTTCATAATTCATTTGAATACTCTGTGTAATTTCATCTATTGTATAATCTACAAATTGCATTCCTTCTGGTCGGTATGATAGCTGCACTGGTGTAATTCCAAAAATTTCTTCAATCTTTGCATATGCCTCTGCTTCGGTAACACCATCACCTTCTTTCACTCGTTCCTTACTATCTATATTTGTCCGTTCTTTTCCTAGAAAGACACTGTCTACTTTTTCAAATATTTTCTTGGCACCACCCATACTAGTGATTCCGAATGCCAATACACAGATCATGGCTGCTGCAAGCACCCAATATTTTCTCCATTTTCGTCTGCGCTTATAGATTCTTCCTAATTCTATCAACTCTAATTCTTCTGCAGAAAGATCCGCCTGTTGCTTTTCCTGTTCCATTGCATGAATTTCTGCAAAGATACGGTCATGAAGTTCTTCTGGTGCCTTCACATCTCTCAAGCTCTCATCTGCGTTAACTTCCTTCATAATGTCCTCTGCTTCCTGCATAAGTTCCATCTGAAGCCTGCGTTTTATATCCTTTTCCATCTTGCTCTCCTTCTATTTCTATGATTCCGCTTTTTCTTGACCTTTCTTTCAATACTGTTTAATATAATAACTAAAAAAGAAATCCTAATAAATTTGGAGGAATCATTATGAAACGTATTATCTTAACTGGCGGTGGTACCGCTGGTCATGTTACACCTAATATTGCTTTGCTTCCTGGTTTGAAAGAACTTGGATATGATGTACAATACATCGGTTCTTACAATGGTATCGAAAAAGAATTAGTGGAACAATTCGAGGTTCCTTACCATGGAATCGCTTCCGGTAAACTTCGTCGCTACTTCAGTTGGCAAAACTTTACGGATCCATTCCGCGTCTTAAAAGGATTTGGCGAAGCTCGAAAGCTGATCAAATCCTTACAGCCTAGTATTGTATTTTCAAAGGGTGGCTTCGTATCTGTGCCTGTTGTCATGGCTGCCAAACATTGCAATGTGCCATGCATCATCCATGAATCAGATATGACTCCTGGATTAGCAAACAAATTAGCAATCCCTTCTGCAACTAAAGTTTGCTGCAATTTCCCTGAAACACTTGCACATCTTCCTAAAGATAAAGCAGTGCTTACAGGCTCCCCAATTCGCCAAGAATTATTTACCGGCAATCGCGAAGCCGCATTAAAATTCTGCGGATTAACTTCTGACAAACCAGTTATCCTAATTATCGGCGGCAGCCTTGGTTCTGTTGTCGTAAATCAAGCTGTTCGTGGAATTCTTCCTGAATTACTAAAAGAATTCCAAGTTATTCATCTTTGTGGAAAAAACAAATTAGACTCTTCTCTCAATGGTTTAGAAGGTTATGTACAATTTGAATATATCCAAGATGAATTAAAAGATTTGCTTGCGCTCTCTGATCTTGTTATCTCAAGAGCCGGTGCAAATTCTATTTGTGAAATCCTCGCGCTTCACAAACCAAACTTGTTGATTCCACTTTCTGCTAAAGCAAGTCGTGGAGATCAAATCTTAAATGCTCGTTCCTTTGAACGTCAAGGATTTAGCGCTGTCTTAGAAGAAGAAGCATTGTCTCAAGAAACACTTCTTGAAACGATTCGCACTTTACATAAGAACAAAGATTCTTATATTGCTGCCATGAAAACTTCTTCTCAGCAAGACTCGATCAAAACAATCCTTAAATTAATTGAAGAAACTTCGAAATAGTTTTTTATATGCTAAAAAGGTGTCGTATCCGGCACCTTTTTTTGCAATTAGGACCATTCACGAATCTCTTTATATTCTTCTGCATAATTCTTCCGTATCCATTTCTTGGCCCTGTATAGTCTGCTATATAACACATCACTTGAAATACCAAGTTCTTCCGTAACTTGTTCCACAGATTTTTCCATGCAATACACTAGCATCATTGCATTGTACCAATCTACATTCTTCTCATAAAGTTTTGCAAAAATTCCTTTTCTTAAATCCTTACAATCTTCACTATGTTCCTTCAAAATATAAGCATCTTCTACACTGATTGTTCTTGCATGTTCATCTCCTGAATAATCTAGCATGTCTACATCTTCAGATTCCCTTTCATGCTTCGTATCACGATACCAATTATATGCCAAACGCTTTGCGCTGCATATCAGATACGCACGAATGCACTCAATCTCTTCGTCTTCAAAATGCTTATAAAATTGGATAAATGTTTTCTGTGTAATTTCTTGTGCTACATATTCATCTTTTGTATGATGCAGTGCGACTTTTAAAATATCGTCTGCATAAGCCCGATAGATACTTTCGAATCGTTCTTCTTTACTACTTCTATAATTCAAACTAGTATCCTCTGGTTTCTATTTATTTTCGTTCATCTTTGCTAAAAGCATTTCTTTCACTTCTTCAGCCACTGTTCCTGATTCCCATGTGATTGTCACTTGATCGTCTTTATAACGTGGGATCAAATGCATGTGGAAGTGAAATACTGTTTGCCCTGCTGCTTCACCATTATTTTGTAAAATGTTGTAACCATCACATTCTAAAACATCTTTCAGCACACTTGTTATCTGCTTTGCAAGAACAAGTGCTTTGGCAGCAAGTTCATCTTTCAATTCATAGAGATTCGCATAATGTTCCTTTGGTAAAATCAATGCATGCCCTTTCGATGCCGGCGATACATCTAAGATGACTCTAAAGTCAGTGTCTTCATATAAAGTTGCTGATGGAATGTCCCCAGCCGCTATTTTGCAAAAAATACAATTGTCGTCTCTCATTTTCTTTCCTTCTTTCCTTGTCAATTATTGTCGAACGATTGTATTTGATTCAATATTTTTCCGGTGCTAGACTAGTTCATGAAAGGTGGAATCCATATGATATTTGATAAAGAATTAGAATTTTTTCTTAGTAAATTCTCTCATGAACTACGTAACCCGCTTACAACTATGTACAGTATCGTTCAACTTATTGAATTTCAACATCCTGAAGTAAAAGACTTTAAGTACTGGTCATCTTTAGTTTACGATATTGAATATATGGAGCAACTATTATTAGAACTTTCTGATTTTTCCAAATCAGAACGACTTCAAATTACTTCCTTTTCTTTACGTGAACTTTTAGAAAAATCAGTATTGTCTTTTGCCGCTTCTATTTCACATACAGAAGTGGAATTCACTTCCAAGATAGATGTTCTTAATAATCAGATTACAGGAGATAAAACAAAAATACAAGAGGTAATTTTGAATCTCCTAAAAAATGCATTTGATGCCTGTAAGCCTTGTGGCTCTATTTATTTACATGCATTTTTACAAGATAATTTTGCAGTAATCACTATAAAAGATAATGGTTGTGGAATAGCAGAAGAGAATCTTCTCAAGATTTTTGATCCTTTTGTAACGACCAAGAAAAAAGGGGAAGGCACTGGACTTGGACTTCCGATTTGCCAGCATATTGTACATGCTCATAATGGTACAATTGAGGTATCCTCAAATCTAGAAGAAGGAACCCTTTTTACAGTAAGGTTCCCTCTCGATTTTGACGCATCACAAATTTCTTAGGACATAGCAGGAATGTGATAAGCATTCCTCCTAACAGTCCTCCTATATGAGCAAGATTATCAACTCCCTGACTGGTAAAACCTATGTATAAATTCACTGCAACCATCACAAGAATATTTTGTTTTGTCAGTGTTCCTACTCTGCCACGTCCAATAATCGCAAGCGCAAGTAACGCACCTGTCACTCCAAAAATAGCTCCGGATGCTCCCGCTGAG
Source organism: uncultured Faecalimonas sp. (assembly GCA_964440185.1). Taxonomy (GTDB): domain Bacteria; phylum Bacillota; class Clostridia; order Lachnospirales; family Lachnospiraceae; genus Faecalimonas. Next base: position 10,107 of record CAYTRJ010000011.1, read on the forward strand.
ACGGCATAATCTTTTGTGATCAATTCTAATCCCGAAGATAATACGTTCCCTGCAAGTCCACTTACTAAATAGATAAAAACAAAACGAATTTTTCCTACCAGTGGTTCTAAATATTTTCCCATGATTGCAAGCACTACCATATTGCTCATTAAATGTTCAAATCCAAAATGCAAAAAAAGGCTCGTAAAAATTCGATAATACTCTCCTTGCTCCATAAAATATGGTACGTACATAGCACCATGCTCCACCATATAAACAGCATCTTCTGTCATCCCTCCAAAAGAAAGAAGAACAAACACAATTACATTGATCACGATTAAACTTATTGTACAGATCATAAAGCAAACTCCTTTTCGACTTTTTCTGTACAACATTATAGAAACTTTCTCTTTTCTTTACAAGTCTTCTCCAAAATAGTTTGCATGATTTCTCTTTTTGCGTTCTAGCAGTCTTCGAATCGGTTCCCACATGTCAATCCGATCTTCTATCAAGTTGTCTTCTATCTTTTTCTCAACTCGTTCTTGGTAATTAACAATCTGCTCTGGTTCTTCTTTTGTAAACTGCTGCAAAGTCGCTTCAATGCTATAATAGCGTTCCATCGTTTCCTTATGTAGTGTGTATGCTAAATGCACACCTTCTTCATCTTTATAATCTGCTTCCCTTACAAAATATTCTGTCAGTTCATGAAACGTTGTTGTGATACTTTGTCTATTTTCTGGGTAATAGCAAAACAGCACTTCTCCATTTCGGCAAAAAATATATTCTGGCTCTAGTAATAATGCATCCGCATCCAACATATAACTTTGTAAACTTTGAATCGCCTTCACAATACCATCTACTACTTGTTTGATCTCTTCATAAGATAATTTTGCTTTTTCATGCAAGGCTTGTAATGAAGTACATCCACTAATATTGTAATGATAGTACATACAATTATCTACAATCCGAATATCTGTCTCCAAAATGCTTGGAATTCTATTTTCTCGCAGCATAGTAACTTCATAATCCTCTTGCTGCGTTTCCTTTCCCTCTAAAATTAAATATGATTTTTTCAAATCGCTTTTATAATATGTATTCACTTCTTGATTTGTTCCTTTCTCTTTAATATTTCTCTTATATATCGTTCCGGCTCTGTCTGTATCATATGACGTTCTACCTTTGACACCATCTTTCCATGACTTGCTGTACAAAACAGTGAAATTTGTTCATCATTTCTTTCTATTTCCACTGTAACATCTGTAAGAAGCAATAATTTCCCATCTATCATTTGTAAAAAAGTGTTCTCGTCACTTCCTATCACCACACATTCACTTGCTGTTGCAAGCAAAATATTCTTATCATGATAGTAAAACAATATTTGCATGATAACAGCAAACACAACCATAATAAGCGGCACAATAACAGATGCTTCTATTGTAAAACTTCCTTGCATTCTTTTTCTCATAAAAGAATCATCCCCATATATCCAAAAATCAAAAATGGAATAAAGGGAATTGTATCTTTTCGATTCCATTTTCGATTCCATAGAATTACAAGAGAAACCATTGCAGCTATAAAAGAAGCCACAAATAACACTAATAATAATTTTTTTATTCCCAAATAAATTCCCAAACTTAAAATGATCCAGCTATCCGCATAGCCAATGGCTTGATTTGTTATCTTGCTAATAAGGAAAAATAACATTCCTATTCCAAACGCTGCTACCCTCGATTCCAATGTTTCCTCCGAACAAAATATAGCTGTTCCAAGTGCAACTGCCTGAAAAGTCAGCAATAGCCAAACAGGAATTTCTCTTCTTTTCCAATCCCATACTGCACAAATTCCTAACCCTATTCCTACTGACAACATTTTGAACACCCTCCTAATCCATATGCTTCCTCCAAAGGAATTACATATATATTTCTTTTTATTTTTTTGCATGTTAAAGACACATGATACCTCGTTCCATAGGTTGTAATAAATACAACTGGTGTATCTGCTTCCTTCTTTCCACAAGACTCACACAGATAATATTTTCCACCAGAATCATTTCGCTTATCTTCTATTTCTGAAATCTTTACTGTCTGAATCGACGGATTTAGATATGTACAATCCAACCTTTTATGATATACCATCCCATGCTCTGTGATATAGACTCGTTCCTCTCCGTCTGGCAAAGTAAATGATGATTTATATCCATTCCATCCCTTTATTCGCAAAGTTTCTTCACAAGAAATGGTGGGAAGAATTGTTCCCCAAATAGGAAGTTTTATTTTATAAGCTGCTGACAGCTCCAAGACACCACTTCCCCAATTTGTTTTCGATCGACTACAATCAATCCCATCTGCTCCATTATGAATGATGCTACGTTCCAATCTCTCTATTCCTACATTATCAACTATTTTTTCTTCCAAACGAGAGCTTACAATTACCTGAGAAACATAAGCCTCTTTTGCTATTTCCCGTCCTACTGATGCAAGAGCATTTGTAACTGTAGTCCGAATTGCCATAATTTCTAGCAAATATACTAAACAGACTGCTGCAAAGAAAAAAAGTGGTGTTACCAGTGCTGCTTCAATTGTCATACTACCTTTTGAGGTGAATGGAGATGTCCTTTCCCTAAATTGTTTATGAGAGATGTGAAAATTTAGATGTGCCAATAGAGAATCTTTCTCCTTTCTTTTATTGTTTTTTATACTCGTTACAATAGGGGATTTGAGAGAAAGGACACCTCCATTCACCTCAATTTTTTATTGGTAATATCTGCTTGTTTCAAATTGCCGTTTAATATCATAACGAAGAGACATGGTTGTACTCAAGGTTACTCCTGTCATATACTCATCTGCTCTAATTTTTAAGTGTTCTTCTATTAAATCCAATGCTCTCATACTTAATGTCTTTCTATCTTTTAAGATTGCTAGACCTTTTAAATAATCTTCATATGAGATTCCAACCTCTTGAGATTTTTCGCCAGCAGATTCTTCTGACGTTCCTAGTTTCATTACATTTGCCAACTGCAGTTGCCAACTTTCATTACTTTTAATAAGTGCTGTTTTTCCTCCTTTTAAAAGCACTCGTATATCAACAACGCTTTCCCCGTAAGCCCACGCAATCAATAGACCTTGTTTTATTAACTCTGTTCCAATAGGATTGAGCAGCAAACTACTGATTCCTACCGCCATAGCCTCTGCTTCTGCCTTTCGTACGGTATCTGTTAGAAGATAAGTGTAATTTGTGATCATACGAAGTTTTAATATATCGAGACATACTGCTTCTAGATTTTCTCTGTCAGTTTCTTTTCCACTCAGCAAGTATTCCCATTCATAATCTAGTACTCTTTCATCTGAAACAGTTAGATACCTTCCAAAATGTTCTTCCATATATTGCACAAAAAAGAATTTATCGCTGTCTTTTATCTCTGATGTTCTTTCTATGCTTCCTATTCCTTGCTGCAATGTCCTGTGTGAGGATGCACCACTTATTTCAATTGCTTTCTGGGAAATATCTTCCTGCGAAGACAACACGCAAGAAAGCAAACTTAGTTTTCGTAAATTTTGTAATGCCTGAAGTGGATTACTCCCTTCTTCAAATACCAGCTCCTCCGAAAAAAGAAAGTCATCTATTTGTTCTAGTAAATTCTGTTCCGAAGAAAATCCACTTCCGATATTGATTCCTCCATCCATTCCATACTTTTCTTTTGCATAATTCACTGCCTGTAAGTAAAACGGTGTTCCATTTCCATCTGTAAGAATTTCTGACTCTTTTATCTCATGTTCCATATTGCTTGCTCCATAATAAGCCAGCCGCTGTTGCAACATACTTTCTTCTGCTCCTCTTCTTGCAAAAATACCATATTGTTCCAACAATTCCGTATCATATTCTGCGAAAGCACTTTCCAATGCCAATACTGTATTCACTCGTTTTTGAATTTTTGTCCTATGGATAGATGCACTTTCTATCAGCACTCCAACAAGTGACAGAACTAAAACAAAAGTCAAGCTTAGCAGTACTGTGATTTCACCTTTAAATCGCAGTTCCTTCTTTTGTAATTTTTTCAAAAATAACACCTACTAACTCCAATAGCTGCGTCTTAAAAATAGCTACCAAAGCAATTAATACCACCAAAACCAAAATTGCTTCGACCATTACTGATCCTCGAAATCGTTTCTCTTTTATCCATAACCAATTCATTTACTTTCCTCCTATAATTGCATTGACAAAAACGCTGGAACCATTACCATTCCAAAAACTATCACTAGCATTCCCATCATTGGTACAAGTAATTTCGTACTTGCCTCTTCTCCAATACGCTTTGCCACGTTTTTTCTTTCTTCAAAAGACTGCATTGCTTCAGCTCTCAATAATTCTGAAATCCCTTGACTCCCTTTTCGCAGATTTTGAGACAGCATTGCACCAAATTTGATATATGTATTTCCTCCACATCTTCTTCCAAATCGTTCATATCCTTCAGTCTCTGCCATACCACCTTGCATCTCATACAAAGTAATTTTCATTTCTTCATAAAGCGGATGATCTCCTAGCCACATCTTCTGTTCCTCATAATTATCTACGATTTTTTTCCAACTTCCCTTTAATGTAGCACCTGTTCCCAGTAACATTGCAAGTTTGCTGATCATGTTTGGATACTCACGAGCCAATAGTTGTTTTCGTATTTCTTGTTTCTTACGTTCTTTTTCTTTCTCATGATAATCTAAAAACACAACCAAAACACTCCCTAAGACTATCACATAAAACGCTTTTCCTTCCTTTGGTTTCCTCCAGCGCAAAGTTTTTCCATCCACTTCTTCCGGCAGAGAAAAACTTTCTTCCTCTTTTGTATCTTTCTCACGCTTTCTAATTTCTTCTTGAATCTCGTATAGAAGCTTCTCCACACCCGTTCTATTCACAGGATAGATCATCAAATTCCGCACATAGATGCTCTGCTCTTCTCCATACGATATAATTCCTCTAAGTTCTACAGCTGTTCCTTCTTCCGAAACACCTTCTTCCTGAATCTCACCTGCTTGATTTAATACTTGATATGCACTGGATTCCCAACGAATCGTAACAGGATACCCTTCAATTTCCGTCACAAGATTGAGATTTGATTCCACATGATTCATATTTTCATTATTTGCTAAGATCAATTGATCCAACTCGTTATTTATTTCTCGAAAAATCTGCTGTATCTCATCTCTTGTATATTCCCGTTCCCCTACCTCCACCTGTATTGATTCCTTTACATCCATATCTGGTATTTCAAGCTCATATACTTCTGTCCGTTTTCCTTCCCCATAAGATTCCCTCTCTACATTTATGTCAGATTTGCTTCCATATTGCTCCCCCAAAAAACAAAGAACAGATAGCAGAATTGTTCCAAGGATGATTTTCTTCTTCATCTTACACCTCAATTTCCACAATATGTTTGCCATACTCATATGCTGCCAAATAAATTCCAAGGCAAATGCTCATAATAATTATCCCTGCTCCATTTCCATAAAGTACTGTCATAAACTCTGGAAAACTTATCTTCAAATACAGGATCATTGCAATTGGAATTATAGTCATGATGCGAAATTCCATTTGTTTTGCTGACATAATTGTCTGAATTTCTCGTTCTACATCAACTTTTTCACCTATCTGACGTACCATATTGCGAATCATCTCCAACGTATCTCCACCACTTCTTTTTGCCATAATAAATATTGTTGCAAAAGTCCTTACGTCTTCTTCCTGTGTACGGTCTGCAAATTCCTGAAGCACTTGCTCTACCGTCATATTCATCTTGAGTTGACGGATCATATATCCAAATTCTCGCAAAATCAACTCGTCCTTTTGATAAATACCGCCCAAGTCCTTTACCACTTCCCGCATTGCATTTTCTACGGAATATCCCACATACATTGCATTTGATAAAGCTTGTATGGCTTCTTTAAATTGTATTTGAAATCCTTTTCTTTTCTTTCGTATCCACTGTTTCTCCCACGATTTGATATACCAGATTAGGTATGGTGAAAATAGAATTGCACATATTCATGTGTCATAGAACAAATATGAAATTAAACAGATTTGTAAACTCCCTTGCAAAATGGCTTTTCCATACTCATATGTTCGAATATCCTGCTGCCAATAATTTTTCTTTCTTTTGTATCTCATTTATCTTTACCCATGTTCCTTGTATCCTCCCATTACATTCTCCATCTTCTTGAAATTCATACAATTTCTGTGTCTGAATCTCCCCTTGTTCATATCCTAATACCTCCACAACTTCTAATACTTTTCGGCTTTTATCTCGTACTCTTCCTAAATGTATGATAATATCAACCGCTGATGCAATCTGTCTTCGGATTGCAGAAATCGGCATGTCCATTCCCATTAAAACCATTGTTTCCAGACGGCTTAACATATCTCGCGGACTATTGGAATGACCACTGCTTGCACCACAATGTCCTGTATTCAAGCTTTGCAGCATATCAATCGCCTCACTTCCACGTACTTCTCCTACAATAATACGAGAAGGCCGCATACGCAGTGCAGACTTTAATAAATCGCGTAATGTAATCTCGCCCATTCCTTCTACATTTGCATTTCTTGCTTCCAAACGAACCAAATTCGGAACACCTTCAATTCGCAGTTCAGCACTATCCTCGATAGTAATAATCCGCTCATCTTTAGGAATATAATTTGCTAATGCATTCAAAAATGTTGTTTTACCCAGAACCCGTACCGCCACTTAAAAAAATATTGTATCTTGATTTTACTAACACTTCTAAAAATTCTGCCATCTCTTCGTCTAGTGTTTTTCTCTGTACTAATTCTGCCATGGTCATTGCTTCTCTTGGAAACTTTCGAATCGTCACAATAGGTCCGTCCAATGCAATCGGCTGTAATACAATATTGACACGAGATCCATCTGACAGTCTTGCATCCACAATTGGTGTTGCCTCATTTACTATTCGATTCGACCCTGCTACAATCTGTTGAATAATGTCCTCTAATTTACTACGGCTGGAAAACTGTCGTTCTAATTCTAGAAGCGCACCTTCCCTCTCAATAAAAATATGCTCTGGTCCATTGATCATGATTTCTGTGATCTCTTCATCTTCCAAAAGTTCCTGTAAAATATCTAACTTACGAATGGCATTGAAAATCTCCCGTCCAATACTTGTCTTCTGTTGTAACGGTATATATGTCTCCCGGCTAGCTTCTTCCAGAATACGATGGATTACTTTCTGAAGCTCCTCATCCTCCACCTCTTTTGTCATATCTAATTCGTCCAATACTCTTGCTCGTATTTCTTCTACTTGAATCATGCTGATTCCTCCTTTCCTCTCACTTGCCCATATGCACTTGTATTTTCTGGCATTACGAATCGAAATATTTTTTTCAAAATATGTTCTGTTCCTAGCGCTTTCATATTATCGTCAAACTGAATTATCTTCTTCTCTGAAACCCAGTCTGCAAGAATTGGCTGATAGATAACATGACATTTACCCAGAAGTGAAAACAAACCTTGTATCGCTTCTCCAAAATCTAAGATAATGATTTCATATAAGCCAGTCGCTCCAATCGCTTCTATTAAATCTTCCCATTCTCTTTGTGTAACCTGACGTAAATCCTCTGTATTAGGAATTGGAAGCAAATAATCCATCTCCTCCAATTTTTTCACATATTCTTGCAGGTAATTAGAAAAACTTCCTTCTTCCTGTCTCATATAATAAATAAGATCACCTAATGTACCTTCCTTGGAAAGTTCCATATGTCCAATATACTCTTCCAGATTGATATACAATGTTCTTCGTCGCAAGGCACACTCTTTTCCTAATGCTACTGCAAATTCACTCTTTCCCACTCGATGAATCGGTGAATAAATTCCTATTATTTTTGTTTTCTTTGCAACACTTACTTTCGTTAAATTCTCTTGATACTGCTCTTTAAAATATTCAAATATGGTCTGCATGATCGTGTCGGCCGATTGGTATTTATAAACAGCAACCTCCTTCTCTTGCAGATCCGTTCCATTTCCTCTTACCAACACGAAAGTCTGATCTGCCAAAACACGGTTCCGCTCCTTCATATCATACGACTCATCAACCACAAAAATATGTATTCTTTTTTTCGTCTGAAGTTCCTCTACACGTTCCAAACTGCTGCATACATGCACCTGTATCGCTAAATTTTTCCGTGTGGAAATATTCTCTCCAAGACTGCTTGCATAACGAAATTCCTTGTCGCATATCACAAGATTCTTCTCGTTCAACTGGTTCCTCCTTGTCTTTTATGTAATTTTCTTCTTTGGATTTTTATTGCCTGAATTGGCATTTGAAAATATGATTTTTTGAAATAAATAACTTGTAAGACGCATTATAGATGTCTTCCCTCAAAATGTCCAGCTGTTTTTTGAAAATATTTTCCTTTTGTGAAAGTTCTACAAAAATGAGAGTGCAGAAATTCCATATAGCAGGAGCACACCAGGAACTCCTAAAACACCTGATGTGAGCAATGAAATCCCATTAAATCCGACTTGTAATGCAATTCCTTTATATGTAAACAATTCATTCCCGAAGAAAATCAATGCCATACAAAAAATAATACGAATTGTGAAATTTACCCAAATACTACCTTTTCCTTCCATCTCTGATTCCTTTTTTATTATCCTATGATTCTTTTCTTGAAAACAGTCCATACCATAACATAAAATTTTACAAATTTGCCTATACTATCCTATATCAATCTTTTCGGAGGATATTTATGCATTTATTTAAAAAAACACATTCTGCACCGTCAATCAATCCAAATCTGCTAGCCGAAATTGAACAAGTGAAGCAGCAAATGGAAGATTCTTATCTTCATTTTCAATACGCCGTAGACCCAGATTTAATTGATTGTTATATTTACGAAGGAAATGCCGCTTGGAAAAAATATCGTTTTTTGCTTCGTCAGGCAAAATCAAAAAATGGGATGAAAGGTTAGCCTTTCACCCCATCTACATTAAATTTCAAATCGAACTTCTCGACCGGTCCTCATATATTTTGTATATTTCACTCCAGCCGCATCCATCATTCTTTTAGACGCAATAGTTGCGTCTGTGTCATAATATTTATCGCAGTCATAAATAACTTCCTTAATCCCACACTGAATGATTGCTTTCGCGCATTCATTGCATGGGAATAGAGTAACATATAATTTAGCTCCAGCAAGACTTCCGCCACTATAATTTAAAATAGCATTTAGTTCACTATGTGCTGTGTATAAATATTTTGTTTCAAGTGCTGCCCCGTCTCGTCCCCATGGAAACTCATCATCAGAGCATCCCTTCGGAAGACCGTTATAGCCCATAGACAAAATCTTATTATCCTGACTTACGATACAACATCCTACTTGTGTACTCGGATCTTTGGAACGCATACCAGAAAGCATAGCTACTCCCATAAAATATTCGTCCCAAGAAATATAATCTGTCCTTTTTCCAGACATACGTTATCCTCCGTATTATTTTGTTCCGAAAATACGATCTCCTGCATCTCCAAGACCTGGAACAATATATCCGTTTTCATTTAATTTCTCATCTAATGCTCCAACATATAAATCAACATCTGGATGAGCTTCTTGTACTACTTTAATTCCTTCTGGAGCAGCAATTAAGCACATAAGGCGGATATTCTTCACACCTCTGTTTTTTAACATTTGAATCGCAGCTACGCAAGAACCACCTGTTGCAACCATTGGATCAACTACGAATACTTCTCTTTCATGACAATCTGCTGGAAGTTTACAGAAATATTCTACTGGTTCTAATGTTTCTTCGTTACGGAATAAACCAATATGTCCCACTTTTGCGGCAGGAATCATGCTTAACATACCTTCTACCATCCCAAGACCAGCTCTCAAAATTGGCACTACTGCAAGTTTTTTACCGGCAAGTCTTTTTACAGTTGCTTTACAGATAGGTGTTTCTACTTCTACATCTTCGACTTTTAAATCTCTTGTTGCTTCATAACACATTAACATTGCAATTTCGCTTACTAATTCACGAAAATCTTTTGATCCTAACTCTTTATTACGAATAAGTCCTAATTTGTGTTGAATCAATGGGTGGTCCATTACATATACGTTGCTCATGTTATTTTCTCCTACTCTTAATTTTTCTATTTTATTCTTCAATCATGCTAATACGACGCATGTGTCTTTCATCACCTGAAAATGGTGTGTTTAAAAATGTATCAACAATCTTGATTGCCAATTCTGTTCCTACTACACGTCCACCTAAGGCAATGATATTTGTATCATTGTGTAATCTTGTTGCTTCTGCCGAGAAACAGTCAGAACATAATGCACAACGAATACCTTTCATCTTATTTGCAGCAATGGAAATACCAATTCCTGTACCACAAATTAAAATACCTTTTTCACATTCTCCGTCTAAAATAGCTTGACCTACTTTTCTGGCATAAATTGGATAATCTACTGATTCTCCATTACATCCAAAATCTTTGTACTCTAATCCTTTGCTTTCCAAGTACTTGATAATCTCAAGTTTTAATTCATATCCTCCATGATCACATCCAATTGCTATCATCCCTTAGACCTCCTCATTTAATTTATCTGCTAATTTTTGAATCAATTCCCTTACCAATTCATAGTTTTCACCATATACCGTTAATGGTTGTCCATGTGTCGATAATACTTCTCTTTCATCTTCTATATACTCACTTAAAGTATACACATTTTTTACATTTTGGAAATCAGAAATTATTTTCCATTTCTGTGATTCTTCAAATGTAAAGATCAAAGTATCATCTGTTAGATCAGCTTCCGTCAGTGCAGTTGCTTCATGGGCAGCTAATGTCATTTGATGACTTCTCATAATCGCTTCTGCCTTTTGATTCGCTGGTTCTGGAAATAATACAATAAGGCCACGAGAACCTATCTTATATTCTTTTTTGAGTGATATATTTCTCAAAATCTCTGCTGCCACTGGTCCTCTGCAATTATCACTATTACTTACAAAAAGAATTCTTCTGTACTTTTGCAGTCTCGTAATATCACTTGCCTGAATTGTATGATGTCCTGCTGCTTTCCCCAGTCGGTTCATGATCGCATTTCCAATCCCTTCCGATGTAAATGCCTCGCTATAAATGTAGCTTACGTCCTCTTCATCAAATTCTCGAAGTACTTTATACAAATTCTTTGCAATTGTGTTTTCATTACTTCTGCTTCCAATACTCTTCACAATACCTGTTGTGTAAGATTCCATTGTCTCATTCGTTGCAATGATACCGACTTGATATCCTAATCTTGTCTGTTCATAGGCGATCTGCTTAATTGCCTTCACCGCTTCTTCCGTCTCGCCTTCAACAATCATAAGCTGTGCTTTTGGCGCGTAATGACGATACTTCATACCAGGTGCCTTCGGTGCTGTATCTGTATCTGCAGACAATAATGTCTGATCAACTGCCACCTCACCAATTACTTCTTCTAACATCTCCTTTGTAATTGCTCCTGGGCGCAAAATCATCGGAGGCTCAACTGTCATATCAAGAATTGAAGATTCAACGCCGATATCTACACTGCCTCCATCCAAAATCATATCGATCTTACCGTCTAAGTCATCTGCTACATGCTGTGCACTTGTAGGACTTGGTCTTCCTGATGTATTCGCGCTTGGTGCAGAAATATAGCCACCTCCTGCTTTGATCAGTTCTAACGCAATCTTATGCACTGGCATACGAACCGCCACTGTCTCTAAACCACCAGTTGTACCACTTGGTACAATTTCTGTTTTTTCAAAAATCAACGTAAGTGGTCCTGGCCAAAACTTTTCCATTACACGATAGGCTTTTTCTGATACGTTTTTTGCAATCGTATCCAAAGCCGAAACTTCGGCAATGTGAACAATGAGCGGATTATCAGATGGACGGCCTTTTGCTGCATATGTTTTCATAGCCGCTTTTTCATCCAGCGCATTGGCTCCTAATCCATACACTGTTTCTGTTGGAAAAGCTACAAGACCACCTTGTTTGAGTATTTCTCCTGCTCTTTCCAGTGATTGTTCATCCATTTGGTTTTTATCAATTTTTTCAATTATCGTTTTCATAGCTTCCATTATACCATTCTTTACACTATTTATCTAGCCATTTTATCACACCGTCACAAATTGCCTGTGCAATTTGTTGTTGATAATCTTCCTGTGTCAATTTTGCTGCTTCCTCTGGATTGGAGAGAAAACCGCATTCCACTATAATAGTTGAAACTTGCGTATATTTCAACATATAGTATGTATCATTTGCTTTAATTTCTCGTTTATTTGTAGGATCCAAAAGTCTCAATTCTTCTTGCACCGAAGTTGCTGCTGCTTTTGCATCATCTGAATGTGTATAGTAAAATACTTGCGCTCCTTTAATTGCTGAGTCTGTATAACTATTTTGATGAACGCAAATAGTAAGTGTTGGATTTGTCTCATTTATAAATTTTACACGTTTTTGCAAATCCTCCATTTTTGCATTTGGTACATTATCATCTTCTCGTGTTGTCAAAACTGTAATTCCCTTTTTCTCAAGAAGAGAAATCAATTTCTGTGAAACTTGCAGGTTCAAATCCTTTTCTAAGATGTCATTCACTCCTACTTTTCCTGGATCCTCACCACCATGACCTGGATCTACAATAATCACAGTTTCTTTTTGCTTCACTTCTCCACTCGTAACTAACTCACTCAATTTTTTGCTGGCAACAATAGCACCAAGTAATAATAATAACGTCATACCAAGTTCTATTTTTCGCTTCATACACTATAAAAACTCCCATTTTTTATAATGTATGAAAAAGAAGGGATGATTAGACTTCACCCCTTCCCCATTCTTGCTAATTCACGTATTTTAAGATCAGATCCCAAATACTTGATGACTCAAATCCAAGTCTCCATGCTGCTACACCTGCCAACTTGTATTCCTTCATTAATTTTAATTTCATTTCAACAGAAGTCTCATCTTCCAGCCAAATTTTGTAAACAGCTCCATCTTCTTCCCACTCTGCATAATTCTGCTTCGTTGCTTCATCTACAATAATCTCTGCATTAGCGGCTGCAATGCGCTGTTTTGCTGCATCCATTCCATAGGCTTCACTCGTTACTGTCACACCATATTCTGCGGCCTCCGTTCCTTCTTGTGCTTTCAATTCTTCCTCTGTCTTAGGTACTTCTTTCCACAATCTTGTAAAGAAAGGAATTGCATTGATTACCTTTTCCTCTGGTACCATAGAAAGCATATCTTGAATTCCACGTTCTACAAAACTATATGATGCCACAGAACCACTTGTATAACCACCTTTGTAATGTTCATCATATCCCATGATAATGACATAATCCACGAATTCACCTTGTTCTTCCAATTGATAATGTGCGTTTCTTTCACTAGGAACATAATTATCTACAGAAATCACAATATCATTTTGTCTGCATTTTAATGATAATTCACGGATAAATTGAATATAATGTTCTCCACATTCTTCTGATACATATTCGAAGTCAACATTAATTCCATCAATATCATATTGCAATGCTTTCGCAATCAACTGATTGATCAGTTTTTCTCGCTTGGATGTGTAACTTAACACTTCATATGTCTCTTCTTTTGAGCTAATTCCACCATCAAAGTCTTTGACCAAGGCCCAAACTTCTATTCCTGCCTGGTGCGCATAATTCACATACTGTGAACTTGCCAATGAATTTATGTTTCCTTCTGTGTCAGATAGGGAAAACCATGTTGGTGAAATCGTTGTTAACCCTTTTGTATTTGCGATTGTCTCTAAAACCGTACTGTTCGCTGTTTGATTTGTAACTACATGCCATGCCATATTGATGGTGTAGTCTTTTGAAATATTCGGATATACTTGTTCATCAAAGTTTCTTGATACAAGGACCGTTTCTTCTTTTCTCAAATGACCTGCTTTCACATAGCCAATCACTCCGTCCTCTGTACACACCTTCTTCCACTTCCCGCTGCTTTCTAAAATTGTAACGGTTTCTTTTTTCTGAAGGTCTGCCAAAATCAAACTTCGCACATTGGTATCTGTTCTCACCTGAGTATTTTTCTTTACTTCCGAAGTAATCATTTCATCCCAGTCAGTTCGAATCATCACTCGATTTGGTTCTTCGTATAACTGGAATTCTAAGTCTGTGTATTGCTGTACAAATTCAAGGGCAATATATGCTGTATGCCCTTCCATTTTTAAAATTGGATATGCTTGTGTATATTTCGTTTTCTGAAGTTCATACTCTGTACTACCAACATCTACACGAATTGTCCCTTCTGGTAATGTGTATAATAAAACGTTCTCATTTATGTCCAAGTAAAAACGGCTATTGATATAGTCGCGCACAACAGAATATTCTATATAAGGAATTTCATCAAATATCATTCCTTTGGCGCCAATCATTTCATCATTTACAGTAACTCCAAGTTGTTGTTCATTTTCTATACCATAATAATCAATTAAATTAACTCTCTCTTTTGTTGGAGCAAATCGCCTAATCAAACTCGCTCCACCTATCACCGTCACCAATATTATAATAAAAATGATCGTCTTTGTCATTAAATCTCGTTGTCTACGTTTCTTTATGAGCGCCCTTTTTCGATTTCTGCTCTGCTGACTTCTTCCTTTTGCTCTTTCTGCCATAGCGCACCTGTTATGAAGTGACCTCTTGTCAAGAGTAAATTTCAAGAAATCACCACAT
>CAYTRJ010000012.1:0-24577 GCA_964440185.1 uncultured Faecalimonas sp.
ACCAATGGGCAGGCAAAGATGGAATTACAAGAGGAGTGCTATTTTGCGGAGATTCCAGGTGAAAAAAATATTGTAATTTTCTAGAACTGTGATAAAATGAAAAGTTGTATGTAAATAGAGAAAGCAAACATAGAAAAGGAAGATTTGTAATGAAGACAAGACGCGAAGATGTACGTAATATAGCAATTATCGCCCATGTAGACCATGGAAAAACAACATTAGTAGATGAATTATTGAAACAAAGCGGTGTATTTCGTAAGAATCAAGAAGTAGCAGAACGTGTTATGGATTCAAATGATATTGAAAGAGAACGTGGAATCACAATTCTTGCAAAAAATACAGCGGTATATTATAAAAATACGAAAATTAATATTATTGATACACCAGGACATGCAGATTTTGGTGGTGAAGTAGAACGTGTTCTTAAAATGGTAAATGGTGTTATTCTTGTAGTAGATGCATTTGAAGGTGCAATGCCACAAACAAAATTCGTTTTAAAGAAGGCGTTGGAGTTGGATCTTCCAGTTATTGTATGTATCAATAAGATTGACAGACCAGAAGCAAGACCAGAAGAAGTGATTGATGAAATCTTAGAATTATTCATGGATCTAGATGCGTCTGATGAACAATTAGATTGTCCATTCGTATATGCGTCAGCAAAAGCTGGACATGCTATTTTAGATTTAACAGATGAACCAGAAAATATGCTTCCATTATTTGAAACGATCATGGAATATATCCCTGCTCCAGAAGGAGATCCAGAAGCAGATTCACAAGTATTGATCAGTACAATCGATTATAACGAATATGTTGGCCGTATCGGAATCGGAAAAGTAGATAATGGTACAATTAAAGTGAACCAAGACATGGTAGTTGTGAATGCACATGAACCTGAAAAACAAAAGAAAGTAAAAATCAGCAAATTATATGAATTTGATGGTTTGAATAAAGTTGAAGTAAAAGAAGCAGGAATTGGCTCTATTGTTGCGATTTCTGGAATTGCAGATATTGCTATCGGAGATACACTTTGTTCACCAGAAAATCCAGAAGCAATTCCATTCCAAAAGATTTCAGAACCAACAATTGCAATGCAATTTATTGTAAATGACAGTCCATTTGCAGGACAAGAAGGTAAATTTGTAACTTCTCGTCATTTACGTGACCGCCTTCTTCGTGAATTAAATACAGACGTAAGTTTACGTGTAGAAGAGTCAGAAAGTGCAGATAGTTTTAAAGTATCTGGTCGTGGAGAACTTCACTTATCTGTATTAATTGAAAATATGAGACGTGAAGGTTATGAATTTGCAGTAAGTAAAGCAGAAGTACTTTACCATAAGGATGAAAATGGTAAATTATTAGAACCTATGGAAATGGCTTACATTGATGTACCTGATGAATTTACAGGAAGCGTTATTGAAAAGCTGAGTCAAAGAAAAGGGGAACTTCAAAATATGAGTGCTTCTAATGGAAGTACAACGAGATTAGAATTTTTGATTCCTGCACGTGGATTGATTGGATATCGTGGAGAATTTATGACAGATACAAAGGGAAATGGTATCATTAATACTTCATTTGAAGGATACGCACCATATAAAGGTGATATCCAATACCGCAAGCAAGGTTCTTTGATCGCGTTTGAAACTGGAGAAGCAGTAACATATGGTTTATACAATGCGCAAGAACGTGGTACTTTATTTATCGGAGCTGGTGAAAAAGTATATGCAGGTATGGTTGTTGGACAAAATGGAAAAACTGAAGATGTTGAAATCAATGTATGTAAGACAAAACATCTTACAAATACACGTTCTTCTGGAGCAGATGAAGCTTTACGTCTAACAACACCACGTATTTTAAGCTTGGAAGAGGCTCTTGATTTCATTGATACGGATGAATTGCTAGAAGTAACACCTCAGACACTTCGTATCCGTAAAAAGACTTTAGATTCAAGAATGAGAAAAAGAGAAAAAATAAAATAAAATTTTCAGAAAATTTGTAAATATTCAAATAATTTTCTTGCATAATTGCACATTAATGAGTATAATGAGTTTATACAAAATAACGAAAAGGAGTTGAATTGTATGAATTATATTATCAGCGGGAAAAACATTAATGTAACTGATGGATTAAAATCAGCAATCGAACAAAAGTTAGGAAAGTTAGAACGATATTTCACTCCTGAGACAGAAATTATTGTAACTCTTAGTGTTGAAAAAGATCGCCAGAAGATCGAAGTAACGATTCCGGTAAAAGGAACTATCATTCGTTCCGAACAAGTAAGTGATGATATGTATGTATCAATCGATCTTGTGGAGGAAGTTATTGAACGTCAGCTTCGTAAGTACAAGAACAAGTTAGTTGCGAAACACCAAGAAGGTGGAAACTTCCAGCAACAATTTGTAGAACTAGACGATGCAGCAGATGATGGCGAAGTAAAGATTATCCGTACAAAGCGCTTCGGGATCAAACCAATGTTCCCAGAAGATGCATGTGTACAGATGGAACTTTTAGGACACAACTTCTTCGTATTTAGCAATGCAGAAACAGAAGAAGTGAATGTAGTATACAAGAGAAAAAATGGTACATATGGTTTGATTGAACCAGAATTTGATTAAGATGTGTTTAGAGACTCGTAGATTTTATCTACGGGTCTTTATTAAATTTATTGTTAATTATAAAAAATAATAAAAAATGGAATAATCTACCTTATCTCGTCATATACATAGTAATGAATGAAAGTACAAGACAGAGGAAGGGAGAATTTAAATTCATGTCAGATAAGATTATTGAAAACAATCAAGTAACTATTATAGGCGAGGTGGCATCAGAGTTTGTATTTAGCCACGAAGTATTTGGAGAAGGATTCTACATGGTGGAAGTATTAGTGAAACGTCTTAGTAATTCGGACGATCGTATTCCATTGATGATTTCAGAGCGTCTCATTGATGTGCAGCAGGATTATCGAGGTGAGTACATTATGGTAACAGGACAGTTTCGCTCGTATAATCAACACGAAGAACATAAGAACCGTTTGGTATTATCTGTTTTCGTGCGAGAAGTCACTTTCGTAGAAGAAGAAATCGATGGAGCTAAAACAAATACGATTTTATTAGATGGATATATTTGTAAACGGCCAATTTACCGAAAAACTCCATTGGGAAGAGAAATTGCAGACTTATTGTTGGCGGTAAATCGTCCATATGGTAAATCGGATTATATCCCATGTATTTGTTGGGGAAGAAATGCACGATTTGCATCAAACTTTGATGTAGGAGAGCATGTGCAAATATTAGGACGTATCCAGAGTCGAGAATATGTAAAAAAATTGACTGAAACAGAAACGGAAAAACGTGTTGCATATGAAGTTTCTGTCAGTAAATTAGAATGTATGATAGATTGACACGTTGGTTGAATAATGCTAAAATCCTGTAATAACAGATAGACACAAGAGGAAGACAAGGAGGATATTATGGCTATTTTTACAGGAGCTGGTGTAGCAATTATTACACCTTTTCATGAAGATGGAAGTGTTAATTATGAAAGATTAGAACAATTAATAGATTTTCAATGCAATAATGGAACAGACAGTATTATTATCTGCGGAACAACAGGAGAGTCTGCAACATTGTCAGAACTAGAACATGTGGAATGTATTAAGAGAGCAGTGGAATTTACAAAGGGCAGAATTCCAGTGATTGCAGGAACAGGTTCCAATTCTACACAGACTGCAATTGAATTGTCCAAAGCAGCAGTAGAAGCTGGTGTGGATGGACTTTTGGTAGTTACTCCTTATTATAACAAAGCAACACAAACAGGTTTAGTCCAGCATTACAAAGCAATTGCGAAAGAAGCAAAAGCACCTATCATCATGTACAGTGTTGCAAGCCGTACAGGATGCAATATTGAACCAGCAACAGTTGCTGAGCTATATAGAGATGTAGATAATATTGTGGGGATCAAAGAAGCATCTGGAAATATTTCGCAAGTTGCTAAGATCATGAATCTTACAGATGGTAAGATTGATTTATATTCTGGTAATGATGATCAGATCGTTCCAATTTTATCACTTGGTGGACTTGGTGTTATTTCGGTATTGTCGAATGTTGCACCAAAAGAAACACATGATATTTGTGCAAAATATTTTGCTGGAGATGTAAAAGGTAGTTTAGAACTTCAATTAAAGGCAATTCCATTAATTGAACAATTGTTCTGTGAAGTGAATCCGATTCCAGTGAAAAAAGCTGTAAGCCTTATGGGATATGAAGTAGGCGGACTTCGCATGCCGCTTACTGAAATTTCAAAAGCAAATGAAGAACGTTTGGCGCAAGCTATGAAAGAATTTGGAATTTTATAATTTAGTAATGAGAAGGAGTTTGCCTGGCAAACTCCTTTCTTGCTAGAATCAGATAATAGTGATATGCTACAAGTAATAGGATAGAGGAGAGGATGATTCGAAATGGTTAGATTAATTATGCATGGCTGTAATGGGAAGATGGGACAAGTTATCAGCAAAATTGTAAAAGAGGACCCAGAAGTGATGATGGTAGCAGGTGTGGATCGCTATCAAGGCATTACAAATGATTATCCAGTATTTTCAACAATAGAAGAGTGTGATGTAGAAGCAGATGCTATTATTGACTTTTCAAATGCATCTGCAGTAGATGGATTATTAAAGTATTGTGTGGAAAAAAATATGCCAGTTGTATTGTGTACAACAGGTTTGTCGGAAGAACAATTAGAGGAAGTGACAGCTTCGAGCAAGAAAATTGCTGTTTTGAAATCTGCGAATATGTCACTAGGTGTAAATTTGTTGTTGAAACTTTTGAAAGATGCTACAAAAGTGTTGGCAAATGCAGGATATGATATTGAAATTGTGGAAAAACATCATAATTTAAAAGTAGATGCACCAAGTGGGACAGCGCTTGCTATGGCAGATTCTATGAATGAAGTTTTAAATGAAGAATATGATTACGTGTACGATCGAAGTCAAGTGCGTCAAAGACGTGATAAAAAAGAAATTGGAATTTCAGCTGTCAGAGGAGGAACCATTGTAGGAGAACATGAAGTAATCTTTGCAGGTGAAGATGAAGTGATCGAATTCAAACATACAGCGTACTCAAAAGCAGTTTTTGCCAAAGGTGCAGTAGAAGCAGGAAAATTTTTAAAAGGCAAGGGCGCTGGCTTATATGATATGAAGGATGTTATTGCGTTCTAGAAAGATGAGGGAGACCATATGAAGTCATTGGAAGTTAGATATTTGGAACGACTTTCAGAGTTATACCCAACAATAGCCACAGCATCTGCAGAGATTATTAATTTGCAGTCTATTATGAATCTGCCAAAAGGAACGGAACATTTTTTGACAGATATTCATGGAGAGTATGAAGCATTTTTTCATGTGCTGAAAAATGGCTCAGGTTCTGTACGAAAGAAAATTGATGAAGTATTTGGTAATACTTTGAGTGAAAAAGATAAAAAAACATTGGCGACACTGATATATTATCCAAAAGAAAAGATTGAACGTCATATAAAGACAGAAGAAAATATTAATGATTGGTACAAGATTACTTTATATCGTTTGATTGAAATTATTAAGCGCACAGCAGGAAAATATTCTCGTTCGAAAGTGCGCAAGGCATTGCCAAAAGATTTTGCGTACATTATTGAGGAACTGATTACAGAAAAAGCAGAACTTACAGATAAGGAATCTTATTATAATGAAATTGTAAATACGATCATTGAAGTGGATCGTGCAGAAGCATTCATTATTGCCATGAGTGAGCTGATCCAACGTCTGACAGTAGATCATTTACACATTATCGGTGATATTTATGATCGCGGACCTGGACCACATATTATTATGGATCGTTTGATGAAGTATCATTCGGTAGATATTCAATGGGGAAATCATGATGTGGTTTGGATGGGAGCTGCTGCAGGACAAAGAGCTTGTATTGCGAATGTTATCCGCATCTGTGCTCGCTATGCTAACTTGGATATTTTAGAAGATGGTTATGGAATCAACTTGTTGCCACTTGCTACGTTTGCAAATACTACATATCAAGATGACCCATGTTCTTGTTTTAAATTGCGTGGAAATGCAGAGTACAATAAGAAAGAAATGGAAACAGATATTCGTATGCATAAAGCAATTACAGTAATTCAATTTAAAGTGGAAGGGCAGATTATTGCAGAAAATCCAGAATTTGAATTGGAACATCGTAGATTGCTGCATCAGATGGATTTGGAAAAAGGAACTGTTACAATTGAAGGAAACACCTATGAATTGCTTGATACTCATTTTCCGACCATTGATCCAAATGATCCATATAAGCTGACACCAGAAGAGGAAGATATTATGGACCGCTTGGAAAAAGCATTTTTAGGATGCGAAAAACTTCAAGAACATGCTCGTTTCTTGTTGACAAAAGGAAGTTTGTACAAAGTCTATAATGGCAATTTGCTTTACCATGGATGTGTTCCTTTAAATGAAGATGGAAGTTTTCGTAAAGTTTGTTTGTTTGGTAAGGAATATACAGGGAAAATGCTTTACGAAAAATTAGATAGTTATATTCGAAAAGGATTTTTTGCAGTCAACAAACAGCAAAGAGAAGATGGAAAGAACATTATGTGGTATATTTGGCTGCATAAGAATTCTCCGCTGTTTGGGAAAGATAAGATGGCCACATTTGAACGATATTTTGTAAAAGAAGAAGTTGCGCATGTGGAGGTCAAAAATCCATACTATCGTTTGATTGAAGATGAAAAAGTAGTAGATTCTATTTTGGAAGAGTTTGGATTGGATGTGAACGAATCTCATATTGTAAATGGTCATGTTCCTGTGAAAAGTAAAAAAGGGGAAAAACCGGTAAAATGTAATGGAAAGGTTCTTGTAATTGATGGAGGTTTCTCGAAAGCATACCAAGGACAGACAGGAATTGCAGGATATACACTTGTTTATAATTCTTATGGAATGCGACTGATTGCACATAAACCATTCCAATCAGCAGAACGAGCGATTCTGGATGAATTAGATATCCATTCTGTTAGTATGGAAGTTAATAGGACAATTCATCGCAAGACTGTTGGTGATACAGATGATGGAAGAAGACTTCGAGAACAGGTAGAAGATTTGAAACAATTATTGGAGGCATATCGTTCAGGGGAACTTTGTGAACGTGTATAAAATTTTCCAGATTATGGTTTGCATAGTATTCCTGGAAATGTAAATAGTAATAACAAATACTATTTATATGAAAGGGAGTTAATCACATGAAAAAGTGGAAAAAAGTATTAGCAGCAACGTTATGTTTCGGGGTAATCTTAGGAACAACTGCTTGTGGTGCAAATGATAATAATGCAGATACACAAACTGAAAATGATACCAACACTGGTACAGACAATGGCATGAATAATGATGTGACAAATGGAACAGATAATGCAGAGAATGGTGGAGTATTAGATGATGTTGGGGACGCAGTTGGTGAAGGTGTCAGCGATGTTGGAGATGGAATTCAAGATGTTACAGATGATGTAACAGGAAACACAAATAATAACAATACTGTGAATGAATAACAGAATGAAGATATAATTAGATTAAGAAGCTTAGATATACAAATTGTGTAATTTAAGCTTCTTTTTTATTATTGAAAAATTTGTGAAATGGTTGAAGAATGGAAGGGATGATGATAAAATGAAAGGTAAATTGAAATTGGAAGCAATAAGGAGACTAAAATGAAGATTTTCGAGAAAATATTTGGTACACATAGTGAAAATGAATTAAAGAGAATTTATCCGATTGTAGACCGTATCGAATCTATGGATGAAGAGATGCAAAAGTTATCGGATGAAGAATTGAAAAATAAAACAAAAGAATTCAAAGCAAGATTAGCGGAGGGAGAAACATTAGATGATATTCTTCCAGAAGCATATGCAACTGTACGAGAAGCTGCATGGAGAACACTTGGCATGAAACATTATCGTGTGCAGCTGATCGGTGGGATCATCTTACATCAAGGACGTATCTCTGAAATGAGAACAGGAGAAGGAAAGACACTTGTTTCGACACTTCCAGCTTACTTGAATGCACTTACAGGCGAAGGTGTTCATGTAGTAACAGTCAATGATTATCTTGCAAAACGTGATGCAGAATGGATGGGAGAAGTACACCGTTTCTTAGGACTTACAGTAGGTGTGGTTTTAAATGAGATGGAAAATGATGAACGTCGTGCTGCATACAATTGTGATATTACTTATGTAACGAACAATGAACTTGGATTCGATTACTTAAGAGACAACATGGTAATCTATAAAGAACAATTGGTACAAAGAGGATTGAAATATGCGATCATCGATGAAGTTGACTCTGTATTGATTGACGAAGCAAGAACACCACTTATTATTTCAGGACAAAGTGGAAAATCTACAAAACTATACGAAGCTTGTGATATCCTTGCAAGACAATTGATCCGAGGCGAAGCAAGTGCAGAATTTTCTAAGATGAATGCAATTTTAGGTGAAGAAATCGAAGAGACTGGAGACTTTATCGTAAATGAAAAAGATAAACAGGTTACATTGACAGCAGATGGAGTACACAAAGTAGAACAATTCTTCCATATTGAAAATCTTGCAGATCCAGAAAACATCGAAATCCAACATAATACAATTCTCGCATTACGTGCGCATAATTTAATGTTCCGTGATCAAAACTACGTTGTTTCGGAAGAAGGGGAAATTCTGATCGTTGATGAATTTACAGGACGTATTATGCCAGGACGTCGTTATTCAGACGGTTTGCATCAAGCAATTGAAGCAAAAGAACATGTAAAAGTAAGACGTGAAAGCAAAACATTAGCAACAATTACATTCCAAAATTTATTTAATAAATATGAAAAGAAGAGTGGTATGACAGGTACAGCTCTTACAGAAGAACAAGAATTCCGTGATATTTATGGAATGGATGTTATTGAGATTCCAACTAACCTTCCAGTACAGAGAGTGGATTTAGATGATGCGGTTTACAAAACACAAAAAGAAAAATTTCTAGCAGTTGTGGATGAAGTAGAAAAAGCTCATGCAAAAGGACAACCTGTTTTAGTAGGTACAATTACAATTGAAACATCGGAATTACTTAGTAAATTGTTAAAGAAAAGAGGCATTCCTCATAATGTATTGAATGCGAAATTCCATGCAATGGAAGCGGAAATCGTAGCACAAGCAGGGGTACATGGTGCAGTTACGATTGCTACAAACATGGCAGGTCGTGGTACAGATATTAAATTGGATGATGAAGCAAAAGCTGCAGGCGGGCTTAAGATCATTGGTACAGAACGTCATGAATCAAGACGTATTGACAATCAGCTTCGTGGACGTGCAGGTCGTCAAGGAGATGTAGGGGAATCAAGATTCTATATTTCTTTGGAAGATGATTTGATGAGATTGTTCGGTTCTGAAAAATTAATGGGTATTTTCAATACACTTGGTGTAGAAGATGGTCAGCAGATTGAACATAAGATGCTTTCAAATGCAATTGAAAAAGCACAACAAAAGATCGAAAGCAACAACTTTGCAATTCGTAAGAATTTATTAGAATATGACCAAGTTATGAATGAACAAAGAGAAATCATTTACGAAGAAAGAAGACGTGTACTAGATGGAGAAAGTATGCGAGATGCAATCTACAATATGCTTTCTGAGTTTGTAGAACATACAGTAGAAGGATGTACTTCAGCAGAATCGAAACCAGAAGAATGGGATATTGATGGATTAAACCGTGAGATGGCAGCTTCACTTATGTTACCACCTGTGACAGTGGATGAAGTAAAAACAATGTCTCAAAAAGAATTGATGCAATTATTAAAAGAACGCGCAGCGAAAGGATATGAAGCAAAAGAAGCAGAATTCCAAGAAGAACAAATTCGTGAAATTGAACGTGTTATTTTATTAAAAGTAATTGATAGAAAATGGATGGATCATATTGATGATATGGATCAATTAAGACAAGGAATTGGATTACAAGCATATGGACAAAAGAGTCCTGTAGTAGAATACAAGATGCTTGGATACGATATGTTTGGTGAGATGACAGATGCGATTTCAGCAGATACTGTTCGCTTGTTATTCCATGTCCGTTTGGAACAAAAGGTAGAAAGAGAACAAGTAGCGAAAGTAACAGGAACGAACAAAGATGATAGCCTTGTAAAAGCACCTAAAAAACGTGAAGATAAAAAAGTATATCCAAATGATCCATGCCCATGTGGAAGTGGTAAGAAATATAAACAATGCTGTGGTAGAAAATAAGAGTAAAGAGGTGAGAGCGTGGTCGAATTAGATCAGTTTAAAAGTATTTTAAACACATATGAACAACCATTGAGAGAATTGAGGGATTCACTTTGACTTACCTAGTAAGGAAAAGCGAGTAGAAGAACTAGAACGAAAAATAGAGGAACCTGGATTTTGGGATAATGCGGATGTGTCACAACATATTATGAAAGAACTCAAAAGCTTAAAAGATTTTGTAGAAAAAGCTGAACAGCTCAGTGTTCAATTCGAAGAAATTGGATTACTGATCGAGATGGGGTACGAAGAAAATGATGATAGTGTTGTTGCAGAAATTACAGAAGAATTAGAGATGTTTGAAGCAGATTTCGAAGAAATGCGTATTCAAACATTGCTGTCTGGTGAGTATGACAAGGACAATGCGATTGTGACTTTACATGCAGGTGCAGGAGGAACTGAATCTTGTGATTGGGCGAATATGCTATATCGCATGTACAGCAGATGGGCAGAACGAAAAGGGTTCTCTGTAGAAGTACTGGATTTTCTTGATGGAGATGTGGCTGGACTAAAAGCAATCACGTTTCAAGTGAATGGAGATAATGCATACGGTTATTTGAAATCAGAAAAAGGTGTACACCGCTTAGTGCGGATTTCTCCATTTAATGCAGCAGGTAAGCGACAGACATCGTTCGCTTCTTGTGATGTTGTTCCGGATATTGAGGATGATATTGATATCGAATTAAATGATGATGATTTAAAAATTGATACTTATCGGGCAAGCGGCGCGGGAGGTCAACATGTAAATAAGACATCTTCAGCAATCCGAATCACGCATCTTCCAACTGGGATTGTGGTGCAATGCCAGAACGAACGTTCTCAGCACAATAATAAAGAAAAGGCGATGCAGATGCTGAAAGCAAAATTATATCTGCTAAAAGAGCAGGAACAAGCAGATAAAGTGTCTGACATTCGTGGAGAAATCAAAGAGATTGGATTTGGCAATCAGATTCGTTCCTATGTAATGCAGCCATACACACTGGTAAAAGACCATAGAACTAATATGGAGATTGGTAATGTAGCGAGTGTGCTGGACGGAAACATTGATGCATTTATGAACGCGTATCTAAAGGAGCAGAATAAGGAGGCACTTCATGGATAGTACGAAGTACTATGTTGTAAAGAAAAAAGCATTACCAGAAGTACTAATTAAAGTAGAGGAAGTTAAGAAGATGCTGGATGCTAACCCTAATTTGACAGTGCAAGAAGCAACTGACAGAATTGGGATCAGCAGAAGTTCTTTTTACAAATATAAAGATGATATTCGTCCATTTCATGAGAATGAAAAAGGGCAAACGCTTACATTGATCATACAAATGGACGATAAGCCAGGTGCGTTGTCAACGATATTACATACAGTAGCGAAGTACTGCGCAAATATTTTGACGATTCATCAAAGTATTCCGATTCACGGAATTGCAACACTCAGCCTGACTATTGAAATCTTATCTTCGACAGGAAATATGTCTCATATGGTAGAAGAAATAGAAGGATATGATGATGTTCAGTATTTAAAAATCATAGGTAGGGAGTAAACATATGACAAAGATAGCAGTTTTAGGATATGGTACAGTTGGATCAGGAGTCTTTGAAGTGATTCAAACAAACAGAGAATCCATTCGTAAAAGAGTAGGAGATGAGGTGGAAATCAAGTATATTTTGGACTTGAAAGAATTCCCAGGAACTCCAGTAGAAAATTTGATCGTTCATGATTTTGAACAGATTGTAAATGACGAAGAAATAAAAATTGTAGTAGAAGTGATGGGAGGAATTGAGCCAGCTTATACGTTTGTGAAGAAAAGTTTGCTTGCAGGGAAAAGTGTAGCAACATCCAACAAAGCACTAGTTGCAAAGCACGGTGCAGAGCTACTTGCAATTGCAAAAGAAAGAAATCTAAATTTCTTGTTTGAAGCAAGTGTAGGAGGGGGAATCCCGATTTTGCGTACTTTGAATAATGCTTTAACTGCAGATGTCATCGAGGAGATTACAGGGATTTTAAATGGTACAACCAACTATATGTTAACAAAAATGTATGACGAAGATGCAGACTATGATGCAGTGCTGAAGGAAGCACAAGCAAATGGATATGCAGAAAGAGACCCAAGCGCAGATGTAGAAGGTCAGGATGCATGTAGAAAGATTGCAATTCTTGCGTCATTAATCTCAGAAAAAACAGTTGATTTCGAAGAAATTCCAACAGAAGGAATTACAAAGATCACGCTAGAAGATATGAAATATGCAAAAGCGATGGGGATGAAAATAAAACTTCTTGCATCGTGTAAGAGAGAAGAGGATGAGGAATGGAGTGCGGTAGTTGCTCCTTGCTTGATTGGAAAAGAGCATCCTTTATACAGTGTAGATGATGTATTCAATGCTGTCTTTGTAAAAGGAAATATGTTAGGAGATGCAATGTTCTATGGTAGTGGTGCAGGGAAACTTCCAACAGCAAGTGCTGTTGTAGCTGATGTTGTTGAAGCGGCTAAAAATCCAACTACAAGTGTGATGCAGATGTACGCAGCAGAACCATTAGAACTAAAAGGAAATGCAGAAACAAAGAAGAAATTCTTTGTACGTATACAAGGAAATGTAGCAGATTTAGGATATGATATTCAATCTGCATTTGGCTCGATTGAGATTATCAGAGCAGGTATAGAAGATGAATTTGGATTTGTAACAGGCGAAATGACAGAAGGTCAATACGAAATCTGTGCAGAAAAATTCCCACAAATTCGTCATATGATTCGTGTAGAAGCGTAGTATACTAAAGATTACGAGAAAGAAGTGATAGCGTGAAGTATATCATTGTATTAGGAGATGGAATGGCAGATGAGCCAATCGAGAGCCTAAACGGGAAAACACCATTAGAAGCAGCAAATACACCAGGAATGGATCGATTGGCAAAACAAGCAGAAATAGGGTTAGCTTACATGGTACCAAAAGGAATGCAGCCTGGAAGTGATACTGCGAATCTGTCTGTGATGGGGTATGATCCAAAGAAAAATTATACAGGACGTTCTCCGTTGGAAGCACTTAGTATTGGAGTTCCAATGCAAGAAAGTGATGTGTCATATCGATGTAATGTAGTAACACTTTCTGAGGAAGAAACAGTATATGAGGAACGCAAGATCATAGATCATAGTTCAGGCGAAATTTCTACAGAAGATGCAGCAATTTTAATGGATGCAGTACGAGAAGGACTAGCAATAGATGGATATGAATTTTATGTCGGAACAAGTTACCGTCATTTACTTATTTGGAAAGACGGAAAAGTGGTAGAATTAACACCACCACATGATATCTTGACCAAAAAAATTGGGGAATATCTTCCAGAAGATTCTGTTCTGCGAGAAATGATGAAAAAAAGCTATGAGATTCTAGTAAATCATCCGTTAAATATAGAACGCAAGAAACAAGGTTTGAATCCGGCTAATTCTATATGGTTTTGGGGAGCAGGAACAAGACCATCTTTAATGGCATTTAACGAGAAAACAGGTAAAAAAGGTGTTATGATTTCAGCAGTAGATTTGCTGAAAGGTATTGCAGTTGGAACGCAAATGGATATCGTGACAGTAGATGGAGCGAATGGTGGTTTGCATACGAACTATACAGGAAAGATGCAGGCGGCGGCAGATGCGCTGATCAAAGGCTCCTATGATTTTGCGTATATTCATGTGGAAGCACCAGATGAAATGGGACATCAAGGATTACTTGATGAGAAAATACAGGCGATAGAAAAGATAGATCAATATATTATTGATCCACTTGTGAAACAGCTTAAAAAAGCAAAAGAAGAGTTTCGTGTACTGATTCTTCCAGATCATCCCACACCGATACGTGTACGAACACATACAGATGGACCCGTTCCATATTTATTATATGATAGCCGTAAAGTGTTAGGGAACGCTGAAATATATAGTGAAAAAACGGCAGAGAAAAGTGGTCTTATCTGGAATGATGGATATAAACTAATAGATTACTTGCTGGAGGAATAGACATGTTAATAGTAAAAAAATTTGGTGGAAGCTCAGTTGCAAATAAAGAACGCATTTTCAATGTGGCAAGACGATGCGCTGAGGAATATAAAAAAGGAAATGATGTAGTAGTAGTTCTTTCTGCCATGGGAGATACCACAGATGAATTACTTGCATTAGCAAAGAATATCAATCCAAATGCTTCAAAGCGTGAATTGGATATGCTTCTTACAACAGGTGAACAAGTATCAGTATCTTTGATGGCGATGGCATTGCAGGCAATGGATATTCCAGCAATTTCCTTAAATGCATTTCAAGTAAAGATGAATTGTACGTCTCGATATGGAAATGCACGTTTTAAAAGAATTGATTCAGAACGTATTACAAATGAATTGGATGCAAGAAAAATTGTAATTGTAACAGGATTCCAAGGTGTAAATAAGCATGAAGACTTTGCAACATTAGGAAGAGGTGGATCTGATACAACAGCAGTGGCGCTTGCAGCAGCACTTCATGCAGATCGTTGTGAAATTTATACAGATGTAGATGGTGTATATACAGCAGACCCTCGTGTAGTGCCAAGTGCACGTAAGATTGAAGAAATCACATACGACGAAATGTTGGAGCTTGCAACATCAGGTGCAAAAGTATTACATAGCCGTTCCGTAGAAATGGCAAAAAAATACGGTGTAGAATTGGTAGTCCGTTCTAGCTTAAATGAGACAGAAGGAACAGTAGTCAAGGAGGTTGTAAAAATGGAAAAAATGTTAATCACTGGTGTGGCATCAGATAAAAATACAGCAAGAATTTCAGTTATTGGAGTAGAGGATAAACCAGGGGTAGCGTTTAAGATTTTCCACCGCCTTGCAAAATATGGTATTAATATAGATATCATTCTTCAATCAGTTGGTCGTGATGGAACAAAAGACATTTCTTTTACGGTAGCACAAGATAATTTGGAAGAAGCGTTAAAAGTATTAGAAGAAAATAAAGAAGCACTTACGATTAAAGAAATCTACCACAACGAAAAAGTTGCAAAAGTTGCAATTGTTGGGGCAGGAATGATGAGTAATCCTGGAGTGGCATCTCAAATGTTCGAAGCACTATTCAACTATGGAATTAATATCAATATGATTTCTACTTCAGAAATCAGAATTACAGTTTTGATCGATGAAAAAGATGTAGATAGAGCGACTTTAGCAATTCATGAAAAATTCGCTTTAGGAGAAGTGTAACATACAAGAAGCTGGGGCTATATGCTCCAGCTTCTTATGTGTTATAGATGATAAAACTCGCAAATCTGATCATATACAATATTCATTAAATTAGTACGAGCCTCTACACTTGCCCAAGCAATATGCGGAGTGATGAGAAGCCGATCACTGTCTTTGATAGAAAGAAGTGGACTGTTTGGACTCATTGGTTCTTCACACAGTACATCTAATCCGGCTGCAGCGATCTGATGGTTTTGGAGTGCATTTGCTAAATCTTGTTCAACAACGATCGCACCACGTCCTACATTTAAAAAGATAGCATTCGATTTCATCTTAGCAAAAGCATCTGCGTTCAATAACTGTTCTGTTTCGGATGTTAAAGGTGCATGCACAGATATAATGTCAGATGTAGTTAAGAGTGTATCAAAATCTACACGTTTATAATTAGGCTGTTCATTTTTACCAGAAGTAGAGTAGTAGATTACATTTGCACCAAAAGCCTTTGCAATATCCGCAACACGCCTTCCGATATTTCCAAGACCAATAATTCCCCATGTCTTATTGTGGATTTCGCAAAAATGTTTATCAAAATGGGTAAATAAAGTATCACGAACATAGCGTTCTTCTTTTACATATCGATCGTAATAATTCAATTTTTCCAACAGATAAAATAACATGGCAAATGTATGCTGTGTTACTGATTCCGTAGAATATCCTGCCACATTTCTCCATGCAATTCCGCGTGCTTCTAAATATGCTTTGTCTAGATTGTTTGTTCCTGTTGCTGTTACGCAAACTAATTTCAAATGTTCTGCAGTGTAGATGGTTTCAGCATTGATGGGTGCTTTATTTAGAATGATAACATCAGCATTTTTCACGCGTTCTGGTATTTGGTCAGGAGCAGAAAAGTCATATTTGACTACTTTTCCCAAAGTATTATATTTTTCTAAATCAATATCGCTTCCGATTGTTTTAGCATCTAAAAAAACAATTTTCATAATATGAACCTCCAAGTAAAATCACATAGCTTTATTATAAGAAGGTAGAAATTAGATGTCAATTGTGGTATTCTTGCATTATGTTGATGAAAAGCAGAGGTGTCAGAATATGAGAGAATTTGAAACATTATGGGATGCAGATGCAGAGATTGCAGATGCGATTGATAAGGAATATGAAAGACAAAGCACACATATCGAATTGATTGCTTCGGAAAACTGGGTAAGTCCAGCGGTGATGGAGGCGATGGGAAGTGTTTTGACCAATAAATATGCAGAAGGTTATCCGGGTAAACGCTATTATGGTGGCTGTGAGTGTGTGGATATCGTAGAAGAACTTGCGAGAGAAAGGGCAAAAGAATTATTTGGATGTGACTATGTGAATGTGCAGCCACATTCCGGTGCACAGGCAAATATGGCGGTATTTTTTGCGATGCTTACACCAGGAGATAAAGTGCTTGGCATGAATTTGGACCATGGTGGACATTTGACACATGGTTCTCCTGCAAATATGTCAGGGAAATATTTTGATGTAGCATTTTATGGGGTAAATGAAGATGGTGTAATCGATTATGAAGCGGTACGACAGATTGCAGTGAAGGAACAACCGAAGCTGATCGTGGCTGGAGCAAGTGCTTATTGCAGAGAAATTGATTTCAAAAAATTTAGAGAGATTGCGGATGAAGTGGGAGCATATCTGATGGTAGATATGGCACATATTGCTGGACTTGTTGCGGCAGGTGTTCATCCATCCCCAATTCCATATGCAGATGTGGTGACAACAACTACACATAAGACACTTCGTGGACCACGTGGAGGTATGATCTTATGCAATCAAGAAGCAGCAGATAAGTTTAATTTTAATAAAGCAATTTTCCCAGGAATACAAGGTGGTCCGCTGATGCATGTGATTGCCGGTAAAGCAGTAGCATTCAAAGAGGCATTGTCACCAGAGTTTAAAACGTACCAAGAGCAAGTAGTGAAAAATGCTAAAGCATTATGCGAGGGACTTATGAAGCGTGGTGTGAAGATTGTGTCAGGAGGAACTGATAATCATTTGATGCTCGTGGATTTAAGCAATACAGAATTGACCGGAAAAGAATTAGAAAAACGTCTTGATCAGGCACACATTACATGTAACAAAAACACAATCCCAAATGATCCTCGTTCTGCATTTGTCACTAGTGGAGTGAGATTGGGAACACCAGCAATTACAACACGTGGTCTTGTGGAAGAAGATATGGATAAGATAGCGAATGCAATTGTACTTGTGATGGAAAGTGAGAAAAATATCGAAAAAGCGAAAGAAATCGTAGCAGAATTGACTGAAAAATACCCATTGCAGTAATTGCCTCTTGTAAAGTTGAGGAGAGGAATGTATAATAAATCTCGCAAAAGAGGAAGGAAAGAGTAATGGAAAGTATTATTATAGGAATAGCCGGAGGATCAGGTTCCGGGAAATCTACATTTACAAGCAGAGTTAAGAAACATTTTGGAGATGACGTAGTAGTTATTTATCATGATAATTATTATCGCAGACAAGACGGAGTTCCATTTGAGGAACGTGTGAAAGTGAATTATGATCATCCAGATTCACTAGAAACAGATCTGTTAGTAGAACATTTAAAACAGCTAAAGCAAGGAAATGCAATCGATTGTCCAGTGTATGATTATAGTATGCATAATCGTTCATCTGAATTAATACGAATTGAACCAAAGCCAGTTATTTTAGTGGAGGGTATTTTGCTTTTAGCAGATCCAAGAATTCGAGAACTTTTAGATATTAAAGTTTATGTGGAAGCGGATGCGGATGAAAGAATTTTAAGAAGAATTTCCAGAGACGTGAAGGAACGTGGACGTGATCTGGATGGAATTATAAAACAGTATTTGACAACTGTAAAACCGATGCATTATATCTATGTAGAGCCAACCAGACCAAAAGCAGATATTGTAATTAACAGTGGAAAGAATGATGTGGCATTTGATCTATTTGTATCTAAGATCGAACAGCTTTTGGGAAATAAAACAGAAGAATAGTGTAAGAAAAATAGAGGTCAAGGGGTAGACTTTCCCCTTGGCCTTTTGTATAATGAAAATACTATGACAATGGGGAGATATTGCTAAGGGGAGACAGATATGAATATACAGAAGAAGGAAACCTATAAAAAATATTTGACGATAATATTAACAATTGCTATTTTGCTAGCGACTGTTTTTACTGTGGGAATCATATCTAATGCTGAGACAGTTCGAATCGGTACGGTAACAGCTGCGAAAAGTCTTAATATGAGAAGCGGTCCTGGAACCGAATATTCGATTGTAAAGACATTATACAAAGGGGATAGTGGGAAAATCTTGGATGAAAAAAACCCAACAGGAACCAAGATATGGTACCAGATGACGGTAAATGGTGTTACAGGATGGGTATCAGAATTATACATAAGTGTTACAGAAACGAAAGAAGATACAAATTCAGATAAAGATTTTGAAGCGTATCTAACTGCACAGAAATTTCCAGAATCATATAAAGCAAAGTTACGCGAATTGCATGAGAAATATCCAAATTGGATTTTTAAAGCACAGCATACGGGCTTGAAATGGGAAGATGTGATCAAAGGAGAGAGTAAGTTAGGAAGAAACCTAGTACATTCTTCCAGCATTTCATCTTGGAAATCAACGGCAGAGGGTGCATATGATTGGGAAACAAGTACATGGATCGGATTTGATACAGCAAGCTGGGTGGCTGCATCTTCAGAAATTATTGAGTACTATATGGATCCTAGAAATTTTTTAGATGCTACAAATGTATTTCAATTTTTAGAACAAAGTTATGATGCGGATAACATGAGTGCCAGTGAAAAAAAAGAAGTGCGTTCGAGCTTAACAACAATGGTAAAGGGATCTTTTTTATCTGGTAGTTATCAGGAAAATGGAATCACACTTTCCTATATTGATGTGATTTTGAGTGTTGCTGAAAAGACAGGTGTAAGTCCATACACATTAGCTTCCATGATCATGCAGGAACAGGGTGTAAATGGAACAGGAAGTTGTATTTCAGGAACTGTATCAGGATATGAAGGATATTACAATTATTTTAACATTGGTGCATATCCAAGTAATGGGATGACTGCAATCCAGAGAGGATTATGGTATGCGAAAGGAAG
The DNA here is from genome assembly GCA_964440185.1 of uncultured Faecalimonas sp. Taxonomy (GTDB): domain Bacteria; phylum Bacillota; class Clostridia; order Lachnospirales; family Lachnospiraceae; genus Faecalimonas. The sequence continues at coordinate 19,677 of CAYTRJ010000012.1, forward strand.
CGGAGCGGGAGCTACAACTTATAATCGACCTTGGAATACACGAACAAAATCTATAGAAGGTGGAGCAAAATACTATGCAGAAGGATATGTGGATGTAGGACAAGACACCATGTATTTGAAAAAATTCGACTTGGTTGGCACTTTGTATACGCATCAATATATGACAAATGTGCAAGGAGCAGCAAGCGAAGGACAACATATGGCAGAAGCGTTTGATGAAAATGCAAGAAGTGCGGCGTTGGTATTTAAAATTCCAGTGTTTACAGATATGCCATCAAGTGCATGTGAGAAACCAACTGGTACAGGTAGTCCAAATAATATGCTGAAATCATTATCGGTATCGGGATATAGTTTGACACCATCTTTTAGCATGTATGATACATCGTATTCGATTATCGTAGAAAATAATGTGAGCAGTGTGACAATCTCGGCAGTTGCAGCAGATAGTAAAGCCACTGTTGCGGGAACGGGTAAGAAGACGCTTTCTGTGGGAAATAATTCATTTGCGGTTACGGTAAAATCACAAACAGGAACGACAAGAACATATACGATAAAAATTGTAAGAAAAGAAACGACAGGTTCTACGACAACGCCAGTTGCAACACCAACTTTGACTAGTTCGACTTACAAAATAAATAGCAATAATATTACAGGGATTACGAATTATCCGATATCCGCAGCAACATTTTTAACGAAGTTTCAGGTGAAAAATGGAAGCGTTAAATTAACGACTTCCAGTGGAAGCACGAAGAGTGGAAATGTAGGAACGGGAGATCAAATTAGACTATATGCAACAGATAATACTTTGAAGAACACATATCAGGTGTTAATCTATGGTGATGTGAATGGTGACGGAAAGATTAATGCACAGGACTTGATCCTGGTACAAAAGAATAATATACAAGTATCAACCTTGAAGAATATTTACGCTACAGCAGCGGATGTAAATCGAGATGGGAAAATAAATGCACAAGATTTGATCCTGATCCAGAAAAATAATATTATGGTGAGTACAATTCAACAATAGGGGTATGACAAATGAAAACAATGAAAAAAATAGGAGTGCTTCTGCTTGGTATTTTGATGCTGAGTAGCACATTTAAGTCGGAAGCATTAGCTGCTTCAGCTTCTGTAAAAGTATCTAGTGTTTCTGGAAATGTAGGAAGCAAGGTGACAGTAACATGCACCGCATCTGCATCAGGAACAGATATTGGGGGAGCCGATGTGGTGTTGAGATATGATGCATCAGCATTAACAGCAAAAAGCGCATCAGGTGGTGCGAGCGCCAGTGCAGGAAGCGTAAGATACAGTGGATATGCAAGCAGTGCAGGTTCTTCCAGCATCAGCTTTAGTGTAACGTTTGAAATTTTAAAAGAAGGTAGTTTCCCAATTTCTGTAGAGACAGGTTCTGTTTATGATTGGGAATCAGCAGCATCCTTATCTACATCGACATCAGGTGGAAAAGTAACAGGAAAAGCAGTAACGAGTGCGCCAAGCACACCAAGTACACCGAGTACACCAGCGACACCAAGTACGCCATCTGAAACGGAGAAACCAACGGAAAATAAAGATAATAATAGTAAATTAAGCGCCTTAAGTGTGTATCCAGGGAATTTAAGTCCAGTGTTTCATGCCGCAACAACTTCTTATACAGTAGTCGTTGGAAAAGAAGTATCAGAAATTACGATTTCAGCATCTGCAGCAAGTGAAAAAGCCCGTATATCGGTAACAGGAGGAAAAGATTTAAAGCTTGGTGACAATGCTGCAAAAGTAGTTGTGACAGCAGAAGATGGCTCTACAACTGTTTATCAGCTCACGATTACATGTGGTGAGGTCGAAAAGATTTTAATTTCAGGTTCAGAATATACGATTGCAGAAAATTTTGCAGATGATGTGATACCAGCAGGATTTAACCGTGGAGAAGTAACTTATAACGAATATACATATCAAGGACTGAAAAATGAAACTGGTTCTATGCAATTGCTATATTTACAGTCTGAAGAAAAAGCTGGATTTTATCTATACTTTGAGGAAACAGATTCCTTTTATCCATATGTGACAGTAGAAATTGCAAAGGATAATTGGATTACATTATTACCAATAAAAGAAAATGTAGTTGGTACTGAAAAATTGGAGAAAGAAACGATTCTATATTTAGAACAAGAATTGGAAGCTTGGAAATTAGATGAAGAATTTTCGCTTGTAGCAGTAATAGCACAAGATGGTGTAGAAAAATTATATCGCTATGATAAGGTAGATGGAACCTTTCAAAGATATCAAGAAATCACAGTGCAAGAAGTAGAGGAAGAAAAAGAACCATTCGCATTAGAAGGATATACATTGTATCTGATCATCGGATTAGCAGTGCTTTCTAGTGTTCTGATTCTAACAATTGTAATTATGATGCTGACACGCAGACGTAGATATTCTGCTAGAAAGAGAAAATATCAAAAAAAATTAGAAAAACAGCATAATAATCAAAAAAAGTAACGGTTTGAGCCGTTACTTTTTTTGACTTAAATTGCTATTGTGATATGTGGTCTCAAAGGTAACATCCTTTCCGAACCAAGCAGGTGGAACAAACTTCTCGGCTTCTTCCGTAGATGGAAATTCAACCTCAGCTAAGACAAGAGGGGAAAGTTCATTTTCAAAAATGTCTAATTCAATGGTATAGGTGAGATAAGGAATAAGATAACGTTTTTTTGAAATGATGCGACCGTCAACCTTCTCTTTTAAGTGTTCATAGGCTTCTTTCGTGAGTGGGAGATTATGCTCCTCGCGAACCATAAGACCCTTTGATTTATAGGTAAGCTCATAGCGTTCATTGTCTTTACGAATACGAACTACAGGTTCTATGCAAAGGTAACCTTGTTCCAGTATACGATATGGATACATTTCTAATTGTTCTGGAAGGGATGTTACCAAATATTTACGTTCGATTTCCATATAAACTCTCCTTTGTTTTTTGTTTTATCTTAATATAAATGGAAGAAAATGTAAACGAATTTGCATTTTTACAGCAAGTTTGCTAAAATGCTAGCAAATCATATATAGGAGGTTGAAAGCATGACAAAGAAAGTAAGTGTATTTCTTGCTGATGGATTTGAAGAAATTGAAGGATTAACAGTTGTAGATTTACTTCGCAGAGCAGGAATTGAAGTGACAACCATTTCAATCACAGGTGCACAAACAATTCATGGAGCACATGGGATTGCTGTACAGGCAGATAAATTATTTGAAGAAATGACATATGAAGAGGAAGATATGGTAGTGTTGCCAGGCGGCATGCCAGGGACATTACATTTAGGAGCGCACCAAGGGTTGAAGCAAGTACTCGATTCGTTTTATGTGAATCAAAAATGGATGGCAGCAATTTGTGCAGCACCAAGTGTATTTGGAGAAAATGGATATTTAAACGGAAGAAAAGCAACTTCTTATCCTGGATTTGAGGGGGCACTGAAAGGTGCAAATTATCTTGAAGATGCAGTTGTACAGGACGACTTTGTGATTACAAGTCGTGGAATGGGAACGGCAATTGCTTTTGCACTCCAATTGATCACAGTTTTGGTTGGTGAAGAAAAAGCAAAAGAAATTGGAACCTCTATTATTTACAAAATGTAGGAGGAATATGTTATGAAATCAAAAAAAATCATGTGGGCTGCAATTGGAGTGAGTGCTTTATTATTTGCAGTTGTTATATATTGGATTTTTCGAGGTTTTGATGCTAGCGGGTATGTAAATGCGGTATTAGCACAGTATTTAAAAGGTGATACAGCGGCGGCATTAGAGCTGATGGATGATGTAACGGAAGAAACTCTTCTTACACAGTATGAGCAAGGTGTAGCTGCATTTGTAGAAAGTAATGTTACGAATGGCATTGAAATGGATGAAACATTAAAAGAAAATTATATTGCATTGTGTAAGAAAATTTTCGCAGATATGAAATACGAAGTGGGAGAAGCAGAAAAAATAAGCCGATCTTCCTATGATGTACCAGTGACATATCAATCAGTCGATATTTTTGAAAAATTTGCGCAATCTCTAGCAGAAGAGAAGGTGAAACTTACAGAAAAAGTGGAGCGTGGAGAGTACAAAGGAACTTTGGAAGAAATCAATGCACAGATGCAGAAGGAATTTTTAGAACAATCTTATGAACTTTTTGAACAAGCCTATAATGCAATGGAATTTGCAGATGAAACAACGATTGTTTTGCATGTAGAAAAGGGAAATAATGATTTGTTTGGAGTAAAAGAGACAGAAATAGCTGATTTTATTGCAAAAATCATGGGTTTAGATGAAAATCAAGACTAGATATTTCATATGATTTATGGTACAATACCATAGCATGAGTGTGCGCAGAGATTGCGCATTGCGCAGTCTTTTATATATTAAGGAGGAAATAGTAATGAGCTTACAAGTAGAAAAGTTAGAAAAAAACATGGCAAAACTTACAATTGAAGTTTCAGCTGAAGAATTAGAAAAAGCACTTCAAAGTGCATATATGAAACAAAGAGGAAAAATCAGCGTGCCTGGATTCCGTAAGGGAAAAGTACCTCGTCAAATGATCGAAAAAATGTATGGAGCTGAAATCTTCTACGAAGATGCTGCAAATGCATTAATTCCAGAAGCGTACAGCAAAGCATACGATGAATGCGAATTAAAAATCGTATCTCAACCAAGCGTTGATATTGTTCAATTAGAAAAAGGAAAACCTTTCATTTTCACAGCAGAAGTTGCAACAAAACCAGAAGTAACTCTTGGTGAATACAAAGGACTTAAAGTTAGCAAAGTTTCTAACAGAGTAACAGCAAAAGAAATTGATGCTAAATTAGAAGAAGAACAAAAGAAAAATGCTAGAACAGTAGTTGTAGAAGATCGTGCAGTTGCTGATGGTGATGAAG
>CAYTRJ010000013.1:0-23036 GCA_964440185.1 uncultured Faecalimonas sp.
AGTGTTCGTAGTGATAATCATAAGAAATATTTTCGAAAATAAGATTTGTATAAGAATGATAGAACTATCAGAAATTTCTTGTATGCACTTAGGATACAAGGAAATGTGTGGGAATGCAATGTGTTTTCTGTTGGTAACTTTTCTTTTTTGTTGAAAAGTTGTGGATGAATTTGTATGGAGTTTATATTAAAAAAACATATGATTTGTAGTGAAATTATAACAAATCATATGCTTTTGATTTAATTATATGGATTCAAGGGAGCCTGTTCTTGAACTGTAGTTTTGCTGAAAGTGTTTCCAAGAAGTTCGTCAACAGATATATTATATAATTTGCTTAATAATACAATATTATCTATATCAGGATATGTTTTTCCCGTTTCCCATTGTGAAATAGATTGACGAGAAACTTTAAGATATTCAGCAATATCTGCTTGTGATAAATTATGTTCGATTCTTAAACTTTTAAGACGGATGTACAAGTGTTTTTTAATCATTAATAATGCTCCTTATATACTGCGATAAGAAATAATTACACATAAATTATAGCAGATTATTAAAAAAATAACAATATTTTTTAATGCTTTGTGATAAAAAATATAAATGCAACAAATACTTGCTTTTCGTGTGATAAAAAGATTGATATAATAGATAAAAAGAATGGAAATTGTAAGTAAAAGAATTACAAAAGAAGGTGATTCCAATGGGTGAGATATATTGAAAAAGAACATGGATTGCATTAGCATTAATTTTAGGTTTAAGTTATAGTATATCGACGTTTGCTGCATCACAAAGTCAAGATGACATGTTCATATTCTGACCCAATTATTGGTCTTAAAACAGGATATACATCGGACGAAACAAAAGAAGTGAAAATTAACTGTAATTAGTAGTTAGGGATAGAGTATGGAATTCTCAACTCAGATTATTATTTCTATAATTAAGTACTGCAATAAATCTTACAATGCATATTTTAGTTATTTTGGCGTGCATAAAATATTTAAGAAAAAAATAGATAAGGAGGTGTGTCATATGAATAAACGATTTTTCAGTATTTTTGTCTCTGTGCTTATGCTTACTGTGTGCAGTTGCAGCAAAAATGATAAGACAGATATTGCAACGAAAGACAACTCACAAGAAACGAATAATGTAATCAGCTCAACAGGGGTAAAGACATATGCGATTCCATCTGAAAATATAACATTTTCAGATTTTTATGGTTCATCGAGGTGTCCATCTCAAAAAGGTGGTTACTACTATAGCAGTGGGAAATATCTTATTTATCGACAATTGAACGGAGATCCTGTAACATTGTGTATTCAAAGTGGATGTGAACATTCGGATGAATCTTGCGCTGCTTATATGGGTGGCTCCATAGAATGTATGGGCGAATATCATGAGAAACTTTATGCAATTGTGTCAGATGACACCACCACCAAGATTGTTTGTCATGACCCAAGCACAGGTGAACATGAAACATTACTGAGTTCAGAAAAAAATAGAACGAAGGAAAATGGTGATTATGAGTCAATAATGTATGGATTTCAAACAATAGCTTATGGAAAACTTTATTATGCGACTATAATATCAACTTTGGCGCTAGATTCCGATGACGCTGTTCAAACAATGACTTCTTATGAATATAATCTTGATACAGGAGAAAACAGAGAAATGCCAGAAAGTTTTAGATGTGTGGGACCGGCAGGCGGCCTTGTTTTTGAAGTAATTAATGAGTCGGATTCGGAGGACGGCAAGGAGCGTTATCAGTTATCACTTTATAACATGGAAACCTTTGAGAAAAAGGTGATTGTAGATTCAGAACACGATGGACTAACAGAATATGTAGACTATCAATATCTTTATGGAAGTGCTCAGGTATATCGATGTAATAATACATTATATACGTTTGATGTTGTAACAGGAAAGATAACAGAGGTAGTAGCTCCAGAAGATAGGATTACAAATTTCTGGTTTTTAGATAATAAAGTGTTTTATATTACACATAACGAACAGGAAGAGGCGTATTTTTGGTATGTAGATATGTCTGATCTAATTCCAGTTCAGATTAAAAATAAAGGAAATACAGAAGTAATGGAATGGAGCTTGGGAACAGAGGGAACAGATTACTTTAATAGTACTCAAAACCAAATACTTTCAAAAGAGGATTTCTATAATGAAAACTATTAATCGAGGAATGGAATATGGAATTACAGATAAAGAACTTATGTAAGAGCTATGGAAAAAAAGAAGCTCTAAAATCTGTTGATTTAAATTTGACAGAGGGTGTCTATGGCTTACTAGGGCCAAACGGTGCAGGAAAAAGCACTATGATGAATATCTTAACGGGTAATTTAACACAATCTGCAGGAAAAATATTATTGGATGGGAAAGAAATACGCAGCATGGGAAAGCGTTTCTATGAACGTATTGGATATATGCCACAACAACAGGTTTTTTATAATGGTTTTACAGTAGAGTATTTCTTGTATTATATTGCATCTTTGCGAGGACTTAGTAAATCAGTAGCGAAAGAACGTATGGATTGGGCACTGGGACTTTTGGGATTGCTTGATGTACGACACCGTACCATTCGTGCATTGTCGGGAGGAATGCGGCAGCGATTACTTCTTGCACAGGCAATTCTCGGAGATCCGGATATTTTGATTTTGGATGAACCGACAGCTGGTTTGGATCCAAGACAGCGAATTGCGGTAAGAAATCTGATTGCAGAAATTGCAGAACATCGTATTATTTTAATTTCTACACATGTGGTATCAGATGTGGAATTTGTTGCAAATCAGATCATACTGCTTTCTCAAGGTGAAGCGTTATGTAAAATGCCACCATATGAATTGACAAAACAGCTTGAGGGAAAGGTTTGGGAAACAATTGTGAATGAACAACAGCTTCAAGAAGTGCGTACATGTGGATTGACAGCTGGGATTACTAGAGACGCAGCTGGGATTCTTGTAAGAACAGTGTCTGAAGAAGCGCCTACAAGAAATTCAATAGCAGTCCGTCCAAATCTTGAAGATGTATATTTGCATTATTTTGGGGAGCCTGATTTATCATGAAATATGAGATTATGAAAATTTTGACGAACCGATACCTGCAATGTTTACTAGCAGGGGTGGTTTTGGCCAATGGAATATTATTTTATTGCTATTGCGTAAATGATTCTAAAGGATATACGCTTTCTCAAGTGCAACAGATGTATGATTTACCGATGGATGAGCTTATAAGGGAGCATGAGATATTAAGAGAACGTACAGTAACAGAAGAGAATCCGTATGATGATACACTTGTTACTGGAGATGTTTTCAAAGAATCTTGGTTGTATCAAGAAGTTATTGAACGCAAAGAGGCTTGTCAGACATATGCGGAACAGATAAAAGCAATTTGCCAAGAGGCAGAAGTCAAAAAAATATTTTTTGCTTCGAATGATCCATATACGAACGATGTATTGAATAAGACTGTAGAAGTTTACCAAAGCTTGGAAACAGTTGTACCAGAAGAATCTTTTTCGGGTGGTGTGGAAGTACTAGGAGAGTGGAGGATATCTGATCTATTTGTGCTTCTAGCAGGATGTGTAGTAGGAATGTTTTTGATAACACAGGAGCGAAGCAGAGGAATGAGCTGTCTTCTACGTCCTACAAAGTATGGTCGGATTCATATGTTCATGAACAAATTTAGAGCAATGTGTGTCTTGGTATTTCTGGAGTTTATTGTAATTTATGGAACGAATTTCGTAATTGCAGGTACGTTGTTTGGGATAGGTAATGTAAGTCGTGCTGTACAGTCGGTATATGGATTGGAAGCTTGTCCATATGCATTGTCTGTAGGGGGATATCTTTCACTGTTATTGATAGGGAAGTTACTTTGTGGACTGGCAGCATCAGCAGTATTCTTTCTCATATGTACGTGTACATCCAGATCTGCGGTCGCTTTGAGTTGTGGATTTGTAGCTGGAGTGTTATCTGTTTGGATGGCAAGGAGTAGTTCACTATGGGTACGAGCATGGAGCCTTTGGTTTGCAGAAGACATATTAAGCTATTTGAAAGGCAGCATTTACCTGAATCTATTTGGCAACGCTTTTCCTCAATTGTACGCGGTGCTGATTGGAATTGTGAGTCTTTTCATTCTTTCAACAATTATTGCTTGCATCATTTTCTGTCGGCAATCAGCAATTGGAAATGCAGGGAAATTACATATTCATTTTCCGACATTGCGAACGACTAGTATATGGTTGCAGGAAGGATGGAAAGTATTATTTTTACAAGGTGGTCTTATTGTTTTAATAATATTTGGTATTGTGCAATCTTACAATTATAAAGATTTTTACATTCAACATGATCTGAGAGAAACTTTTTATGCTCGATATTCAGAGTTGCTTTCAGGTGAGCCATCTAAGGAAAAAGAAGAATATTTATTGCAAGAGATGTTTCGTTATGAACAGATAAAAAAAGAATTAGAGGAATCTGGTGATGACATTGACAAAGTTACAGAACTTGATGCACAATTACTGGTAGAGCCAGCGTTTGAGTCGGCTTTTAGTCAATATCAGAGATTAAGTGGTTCGCAAAAATACGTTTATGAAACAGGATATAATCGACTTTATAATCATGAAGGGATTTCTGATGATCTGAAAAACACATTACTGCTTGCATTAGCGATGATTCTTGTACTTTCTGGTGTCTTTGCCATAGAAGAAGAAAGCGGAATGAAGATTTTACAGTGTAGTTCTGGAAATCAAAAGAGAATCATACGAAGCAAACTTATTTGGAGTGCAGTATTTCTATTGGTAGCAATGACTATTGCGTATTTACCACAATATATGAGTGTTTATAAAGGATATGGATTACCATTATTATCTGCACAAGCAAATAGTTTAAGTATTTTTTGTATTTTTCCAGATGCGATTTCGATTTTGGGGATATTATTATTGACGCTGGGAATACGTCTTGTCTTGGCAAGCGTTGTTGGAATCCTAATCTTGTGGATTTCCAAGAAGACTGGAAGTACTGTCATTACAATGCTTCTTTGTGTAGGTGCCATTATCTTACCTCTTATTATTACCATATTACTGTACAAATAAAAGGAGAAACCGGTTTGATGCCGATTTCTCCTTTTTTAAAGGTAATCATGAGAGATTATAATTAAAATTTAGGAGTCTGTGCGACTTCTTTGAGAGCATCCACAATCTCTTCGAGACTCATTCCCATCTGTGCATTGAGCGTTGCTACAATTGCACCTTCAACGATAGGACAATCCACCATTTCTACATTATCTGCACCGTAGGCTTCCAATACCATTTCTGTTGTCATAACAGCACTTCCCATGTCCATTAAAATGACAACTCCTTCTTCTGAGTAGACGGATTCGATCGCGTTATAAATACGTTCAAAACTAGTTCCAAATGTACCGTCTTCTAATCCACCAGCGGCTACAACGCTTGCTCCATCTGCCATCATTTTGGTATAATCTACAATACTTTCCGCAAGTTTTTCACTATGCGAAACAATTACAACACCAACCATACGAAAATCCTCCTAGAAGTTTGCTGCTGCAACTTGAATCATAAAAGTAAAAGATGTAGCACCAGGATCTTGATGTCCGATACCTCTTTCCCCTACATAACTTGCACGACCTTTCGTAGCAATCAATTCTTTTGTATGTTCGGCGCCAGCTTCGGCAGCTTTTGCACCAGCTTCCAAAGCAGTTTTTGCATCTGCTCCACCATTAGCCGCTTCTTTCATTGCATTGATTGCAGGTACAAGTGCATCAAGCATCGTTTTTTCTTCTACAGTAGAACGACCTCTTTGCATTACACCATCAATTCCGACTTGAAATGCCTCTAGAAATTCAGTCAATGTAATTTCTGTTTTTCCAGTGAGAGCCATTCCCATCTTCATAAATAAAGTTCCATAAAGAGGTCCGGAAGAACCACCTACTGTAGAAACTAAAGTCATACCAGATGTTTTTAAAATAGTTCCGATATCTTTATCTGCTAAGTTTGGTAACTTATTTTTTACTTCTGTGAATCCCTTTGCCATGTTGATCCCATGGTCATTATCACCGATTGGACGATCAAGCTCAGTTAGATAGTCTTTTTCTTCAATGATCTTGTCGCCAATCTTATCTAAAAGTTCAATTAATTTAGCTCCATTCATGCTGTCAAATCCTCCTGTATGTCTGATCTATTCTTTGTATGCAGGAGTATCTGCTTCAGCGTCTAATAATTCTTTCATTTCATCATCTAAGCGAAGAAGTGAAATAGAGAATCCTGCCATTTCAATGGATGTCATATAATTTCCAACTAGTGTCTTATGAACTTTGATTCCTTTTTCTGCTAAGATATCGGCTACACGATTATTTACGATAAATAATTCCATAAGTGGAGTTGCGCCAGAACCATTTATCAATACAGCAACTTCGTGTCCGGAATAATCAATATCTGCAAGGATTCTTTCCATCAACATATCAACAATCTCATCTGCTGGGCGAAGAGCTTCACGATGAGTTCCAGGTTCACCATGGATACCAATACCAACTTCCATTTCATCATCTGCTAATTCAAAACCAGGTTTTCCAGATGCAGGAACGGTACAAGGTGTGATCGCCATACCCATTGTACGAACGTTATCGATTACTTTTTGAGCAGTTGCTTGTACTTCATCAAGGCTAGCACCTGTTTCTGCTTTTGCTCCGGCAATCTTATGTACGAATACAGTACCAGCTACACCACGACGACCAACTGTGTAGAGACTGTCTTTTACAGCAACATCATCATTTACAACAACTTGTTTTACTGTAATACCGTCCATTTCAGCCATTTCACCAGCCATTTCAAAGTTCATAACATCACCTGTGTAGTTCTTGATGATCATAAGAACACCAGCGTCTGTAGCTACCGCTTTGATTCCTTCATAGACTGGTTCAGGAGATGGAGAGGTAAATACAGCGCCAGCAACTGCAGCGTCAAGCATACCTTTTCCAACATAGCCTCCATGTGCTGGTTCATGTCCGCTTCCACCACCACTGATAAGAGCTACTTTTCCTTCTTTCTTTTCTGCACGAACAACAACATTTTGTCCATCCAGTTTGCGAAGGTATTCAGGATACGCTTTTACCAAACCTTGAATCATTTGATCTTCCACAAGAGCTACATCATTGATAATTTTTTTCATGTTTTTTGCCTCCTTTTATTATACGTCCGTTTTGTCCCATCTGGGATTTACCTAACTAAATTATATGATTTCAAATATATAAATTCAACTTATTTTTTGTGAAAATTAACCATAAATAAAAGAAAATCAAACTTATTTTTGTTAAAAAATCTACTTTTCGGAAAACTATTACAAGTTGAAAAATGAATGGTATAATAAGGGACAACAAAGTAGTACCGAAAGAAAAAAGGAGAGAGATAGCCGTGAGTAGAATGAAAATTGCTTCGCCATCGAAAGCAGATATTGTAATGGAAGGTCTGTACAAAGATTTAGAGCGAAGAATCGAATCCAGCCCACCAGGGTTATGTCCTGTAGATATGGCACGTGCATTTTTGGAATTATGTCATGCCCAATCATGTGGAAAATGTGTACCATGCCGTATTGGTTTGGGACAATTAAATCATTTTATCAAAGATGTATTAGACGGAAATGCAACATTAGAAACACTAGATATCATGGAACAGACAGCATTGTCAATTATGGAGTCAGCTGATTGTGCAATTGGATATGAAGCAGCTAATATGGTATACAAGGGATTGAAAGGGTACCGTGATGATTATGTAGAGCATGTGGAACGTGGACGCTGTACATGTACATTCAATCAACCAGTACCATGTGTTTCTTTATGTCCTGCGCACGTGGATATTCCTGGATATGTGGCATTAGTCGGAGAGGGACGTTACCAAGATGCAATCCGCTTGATCCGTAAGGATAATCCATTCCCAACAACATGTGGATTTATCTGTGAACATCCATGTGAAGCACGTTGCCGTAGAAATATGGTAGATGATGCTATTAACATTCGTGGATTAAAACGTGTAGCAGCTGATTTTGCAGGAGAAGTAGAACCACCAACATGTGCGCCTAGCACAGGAAAGAGAATTGCAGTATTAGGTGGCGGACCAGGAGGCCTGAGTGCAGCTTATTATTTGCAATTGATGGGACATCAGACAACAGTATATGAAATGCTCCCAGAATTAGGAGGAATGCTTCGTTATGGTATTCCAAATTATCGTTTGCCAAAAGAACGTTTAGATGAGGACATCAATGCAATCTTGAAAACAGGTGTGGAAGTAAAATACGGACTTAAAATAGGTCAAGATATTACAATTCAAGAACTTCGCAAAGAATATGATGCAGTATTGATCACTATTGGTGCAAGTACAGATAAGAAACTTGGCCTTGAAGGAGAAAATGCAGAAGGAATCATATCAGCAGTCCAATTTCTCCGTAATGTAGGAAAGAAACAGATCATGGATCTGACTGGCAAAGAAGTGGCGGTTATTGGTGGCGGTAATGTATCTATGGATGCAGTTCGTACAGCGAAACGTCTTGGAGCAAAAAAAGTAAGTATCGTATATCGTCGAAGAGTGGCAGATATGACAGCTCTTCCAGGAGAAATTGAAGGTGCAGTTGCAGAAGGAATTGAACTTCAGACCTTGAAGGCTCCAGCTTCTCTGGATGTAGACGAAAATAATCATATCAAAGGAATTTATGTGACACCTCAAATGATCAGCACGATCCGAGATGGACGTGCAAGTATTCGACCAACAGGTGAACCAGATGAATATATTCCTTGTGATGTTTTGATCGTTGCGATTGGACAAAATATCGAAACAAGACATTTTGAAGAAGCAGGAATCCCTGTTTCAAGAGGAAAGATTGTGACAGAAAATACGGGTACATTTGAAAATCTTCCTGGCGTATTTGCAGGAGGGGACTGTGCAAGTGGTCCGGCGTCTGTTATCAAAGCGATTGCAGCGGCAAAAGTAGTTGCGGCAAATATAGATGAATATTTGGGATATCATCACATCATTTCTTGTGATGTGGAGATTCCAAAAGCACATTCGAATGATCGTACGCCTTGTGGTCGTGTAAATCTCACAGAACGTGAGGCTTGTGAACGCGTATGTGATTTTGAAGGTGTAGAAAATTGTATGAATGAAAAAGAAGCAAAACAGGAAGCGTCAAGATGTTTGAGATGTGACCACTTTGGATATGGAATTTTGAAAGGAGGCAGAGAAAAGATATGGTAAATCTTACAATTGATGGAAAACAAATAACGGTTGAAGAGAACACTACTATCATGGAGGCTGCTTTGCAAAATGGGATTCCAATTCCAAAACTTTGTTATCTCAAAGGGATTAATGAAATTGCTGCTTGCCGTGTGTGTGTTGTAGAAGTAGAAGGAAATGAAAAACTCATTACTTCTTGTAACAATAATGTAGAAGAAGGCATGGTTGTATATACAAACAGTCCAAAGGTACGTAAGCATCGTAAGATTACAGTTGAATTAATTCTTTCACAACACAATTGTGAATGTGTGACATGTACAAGAAGTGGAAACTGTAGTTTACAAAAGATTGCCAATGATTTGAATATCATTCAAATTCCTTACAGATCAGAACCAGAAAAGATGAGTTGGAGTACAAGATTTCCATTGATCCGCGATGCTTCTAAATGTATCAAATGTATGCGATGTATTCAGATCTGTGATAAAGTCCAAAGCCTTGGTGTGTGGGATGTAGAAGGAACTGGTTCCAGAACAACGGTAGATGTTGCTAATCATAAGGTGATCAAGGAATCGAATTGTTCTCTTTGTGGTCAATGTATTACACATTGTCCAGTAGGTGCATTGCGAGAACGAGATGATACGGAAAAAGTATGGGATGCAATTGCAGATAAAGACAAGATTGTAGTAGCTCAGGTAGCTCCAGCTGTACGTGCAGCGTGGGGAGAAGAATTAGGTTTAGAACCAAAAGATGCTACGGTTGGAAAAATCTTAGATGCTCTGAAACGAATCGGTGTGGATTATGTATTTGATACTACATTTTCAGCAGACCTTACTATCATGGAAGAGGGAACAGAATTTGTAAAACGCTTTACTGCAGGAGAATTGAAAGATAGACCAATGTTCACATCTTGCTGCCCAGGATGGATTCGCTTTATTAAGACAGAATATCCTCACCTCGTGAAACAGCTATCTACAGCAAAATCGCCACAGCAGATGTTTGGAGCAGTGATGAAAACGTATTTTGCAGAAAAGCTTGATGTCTCTCCAGAGAAAATTTATACGGTTTCTGTTATGCCATGTGTAGCAAAAAAAGCAGAAAGCGAGATGGAACTCTTCTATAAAGAGTATGCTGGAAAAGATATTGATGCAGTTATCACTACAAGAGAATTGATCCGAATGATTCGTTCCGCACATATAGAACCAAGCACTTTAGTGGATGTTGAAGGAGACACACCAATGCAGCAAGGTTCGGGAGCAGGTGTTATCTTTGGAGCAACTGGTGGAGTGATGGAAGCTGCACTTCGTTCTGCATACTATCTTATCAAGCATGAAAATGCACCAGTAGATGCATTTCAGGCAGTAAGAAGCAGTGGATTCCAAGAAAATAAAGGACTTACAGAAGCTGAGTTTGCGATTGATGATATTACTATCAAAGTTGCAGCAGTAAGCGGACTTGGAAATACGAGAGAATTGCTAGACCGGATCGAACGTGGAGAAGTACATTATGATTTCGTAGAAGTGATGGCTTGTCCAGGCGGATGCGTAGGTGGCGGTGGTCAGCCGATTCATGATGGCGAGGAGCTCGCATTTGAAAGAGGAAAGAATCTCTATTTCCTTGATGAACATGCATCCCTTCGATTTTCTCATGAAAATAAAGATGTGCTTCAAATGTATGAAGAATATTTAGAAGCACCGGGTGCACATAAGGCACATATGTTATTACATACAGAACACGATGCAAGAATAGTTAATTACGGAAAAGGATTTTAAAATGGTTGTGTAGGAGTGCGGCTCAAGCAGAGTCGCACTTCTTTCTTTTCTGTTTTATTAATGGTATAATGGAGCCAGTTGGAGGGCGTGAAATGTTCAAACTTGAAAAGAAATGGTTGACCTATTCTCTTAAGAAAAAAGTAGCCTATATTATTATATTGCTTGTGGTTAGTACAGTTGTAACACATTTGGGAACTGTAGGAATTACGTGGGCTTCCTTAGGCACTTTTGAAAAGGTGCTGAAGAATCATTTTATCTATTATGAATTGGAAGATGCACTGCAACAAGAAGAATCTAGTTTTATTGCTTATATTCGAAACGGTTCCGATGAAAATAGAATGGCATTTGAGACAGCATGTCAAAAGACAGAAGAATGCATTTTGGGATTACCGTTTGAGTACAAGAAAATTGGTGAAGAGCGTTATGCCAGAACTTGGAATCTGATACATGGATATGAAGGGTATAAGGTTTCGCGAGATGAGGTACTCTATATGGGACAAGATGACGCAGCGTACATAGATAAATTGTATGAAGTGATGAGTATGCAGGAATCTTTGGCAGAATATAGTTCCCGATTGGTACAAGTTACATTGGATGAAGCAGATCAAATGTATGACCAGAGGATGGCTCATTTACATTTACTTCCACTTTTGATATTAGCAGTTGTATTGCTTATTATGTGGATTTCTATGGAACTGTGGCGCTTGGTCATAAAAACAGTGGTTACACCGTTGATGATGATTGCAGAAGATTCACGAAATATTGTTGCAAATGATTTTGATACGCCACAGATACAGGTGGAGAATGAAGATGAAATTGGAGAACTAGTCAAGGCTTTCAACAAAATGAAAGTTGCTATGAAAGATTATATCGAGACGCTGAAAGAAAAAAATAGAATTTCTGAATTGCTGCATCAGGAAGAGATGAATCTAAAAGCAGCGCAATTGGCAGCTTTGAAAAATCAGATCAACCCCCATTTTCTATTTAACACGCTGAATATGATCTCGAATATGGCAAATTTGGAAGATGCGGAAATAACAGAAAAGATGATCTTAAGTCTAAGCAATCTATTCCGCTACAATTTGCGTACAGTGGAACAAGAGGTCTCATTAGAACAAGAATTACAGGTGCTAAAGGATTACATGTATATTCAGCAAATGCGTTTTGGACATCGCTTGAGATATGAAGAGCGGATAGAGGTTGAAAAAGACCGTATTATAATTCCGTCTTTGACATTGCAGCCGCTTGCAGAGAATGCTATACAGCATGGGCTTTCAGGACAGGTGGAAGGAGGCACCGTCCGGCTTCATATATGGGAGCATGAAGGAAGGCTGCATCTTACACTGCAGGATGACGGAGAAGGGATTTCGCAAGAGCGTTTGCTTGAGATTAATAAGAATATACATGAAGTCAATATGACTGGACGAGGAATTGGACTTGGGAATGTAGCAAGACGTATAGATATGCTGTATGAAGATGGCAAACTGACAGTTGAAAGTGAAGAAGGAAAAGGGACCACGATTTTGATCGACATTCCATTTAAAGAGATTGGAGGCATGATACATGTATAAAATATTGGTTGCAGAAGATGAGCAGATTGAACGCATGGTACTATGCAAATTCATACGAAAAGAATTCGAAGATACGTTGGAACTTTATGAAGCATCTAATGGGATAGATGCAATTCAGATTTTTGAGAAGGAATCAATTCAAATCGTTATTTTAGATGTGAATATGCCGGGAAAAGATGGAATGGAAGTTGCGGAAGTGATTCGTGAGAAGAATCCAGAAGCAGTTATTATTTTCCTGACTGCTATGGACGAATTTTATTATGCAAAAAAGGCAATCAAGGTAAAAGCCATGGATTATTTGCTGAAACCATATGACAAGAAAGAATTGGTGTATGCGCTGGAAGAGGCAATTAGTCTTGCTTCAAAATTACCGCAGCAAGATACAAAGGAAGAGCTGTTTGAGGAACAGGCAGAAGAAAATATAAATGGTGTCCGTTTGGCAGCAGTGAAACGACATCTGGAAGAATATATTGAACAGCATTATATGGAAGAAATCACAATGCAGTCATTGGCAGAGGAGATGCATTATTCGGTGACCTATTTGTGTAAACTTTTTAAGCAATGCTTTTATATGAATTTTACATCTTATCTTACGGAATTTCGTATAGAAAAAGCCAAACAATTATTGGAAAATCCAACCATTCCTGTAAAGGAAGTGGGAATCCGAACAGGATTTCAAGATGCTAATTATTTTACCCGTGTGTTTAAACGCGTGACTGGATATAAACCAACAGAATATCGAATCAGAGATTGTATAAAAGGATAAAATTGTCCTATAAATCGCAAAATTCTCCGATTTTCTTAAGAAGCTTCTTTTACTATAATAAAGGAAGCTTCTTCTATGTTAAATAAAAGACATAGTGAGAGATTGAGTAGGAGGGAAAAACATGAAACGTGCAAAGAAATTGGCGTTGATGCTTGCACTTGTTTTAGCCGTAAGCGTATTAGGCGGATGTGCAGGCAAAGAAGAAAAGCGAATCATTCGAATTGGTCATAACCAATCAACAAATCACCCAAGTCACCTTGGTTTAGTCGCTTTCCAAGAATTTATTAATGAAAAATTAGGTGATAAGTATGTGGTAGAAGTTTACCCAAGTGAATTATTAGGTTCACAAACTGAAATGGTACAACTTACACAAACAGGTGCAATTGACTTTGTAATTGCAAGTAATGCAATTTTAGAAACATTTAGTGAAAATTATGGAATTTTCAACTTACCATATTTGTTCTCGAGTGCAGAAGCTTATCATGCTGCAATGGAAGATCCAGAGGTAACAGATCCGATTTTCAAAGCAACAGAAAAAGCTGGTTTCACAGCAGTTACATGGTTAGATGCCGGAACAAGAAATTTCTATACTGTAAATAAACCAATCGAAAGTCCAGCTGATTTAAAAGGATTAAAAATCCGTGTACAACAATCTCCAACAAACGTAGCAATGATGGATCTTCTTGGCGGTTCAGCTACACCAATGGGATTTGGAGACGTGTATACAGCACTTCAATCCAATATCATTGATGGTGCAGAAAACAATGAAATGGCTTTGACAGACAATGGACATGGTGATGTATGTAAATATTACTCATATGATATGCATCAAATGGTTCCAGATATCTTACTTGGAAATCAAGCATTCTTAGATGGTTTATCAGAAGAAGAATATGCAATTTTTGAAGAAGGTTTCGAGTTATTAAATAAGGTACAACGTGAAGAATGGACAAAAGCAGTAGAAAATGCGAAAGACAGAGCGGCAAATGAACAAGGTGTTCAATTCTATTATCCAGATACAGCTCCATTCCAAGAAGCATGTGCTCCATTACATGAATCAGTAATTTCTGGTAATGAAGTATTAGAAGGTATTTATGCAAAGATTCAAGAATACAACGCAATGTATTCTTCGTCAGCAGAATAGGAGGAAATGATGAAACAGCTTAGAAATATTTTGAATAAAAGTTTAAATGTTCTTGCAGGTGGAAGTTTCCTTGCAATGACAGTTTTCACATGCTGGCAAGTAATTACAAGATATCTTTTAGGAAATCCATCTTCATGGTCAGAAGAATTAGTTTCTTACTTATTTGCCTGGATGTCATTGTTCGGTGCGACTTTAGTCGTTGGAGAACGTGGACATATGAACATTCCAATCCTTGTAGATAAGGCAAGTGAAAAGGTACAAAAAATCTTAGCAATCGTTGCAGAAGTAATTGCTATGATCTTCGCAATTGTTATCTTAGTATATGGTGGTATGCAGATCACAACACTAGCTATGGGACAACAAACTTCATCTTTAGGTGTGGCAGTTGGTGTGTTCTATGTTGTTATGCCTATCGCTGGTGTACTTATGGCGATTTATACAGTATTAAATATTGTAGATATCGTGAAAGGAAATATCAGTTTAACTGTAGCAAATGAAGTAGATCAAGCAATTGAAAAAGTAGAAAACGAGGAGGTATAGTCTTATGGCAATGGAAGCGTTATTTATCATTTTAATTGTAATGGCAGTCCTTCTTGTAATTGGGGTTCCAATTTCTTATGCGATTGCAATTTCATCTTTAGCAGCAATTTTACAAAGTGTTCAATTGGACATTTCTGTATTAACAGCAGCTCAAAGAACATTTGTAGGAATTAGTAAATTCAGTTTAACAGCGATTCCTTTCTTTATTTTAGCAGGGAACCTTATGAACCAAGGTGGGATTGCGAAACGTTTAGTAGATTTCGTGCTTGCTATTTTAGGAAAATTACCAGGTTCTTTATTAGTAACAAATATTGGTGCAAACGCATTATTTGGTGCGATTTCAGGTTCTGCTTCTGCTGCAGCGGCTGCTGTAGGTAGCATGGTTCGTGAAGGAGAAGAAGAGCAAGGATATGATCCAGCAATCTGTGCGGCAACAAATGGTGCATCTGCTCCATCAGGACTTTTGATTCCACCATCAAATGCATTGATCACTTACTCATTAGTATCAGGTGGAACATCTGTAGCTGCGTTATTCCTTGCAGGGTATGTACCAGGGCTTATTTGGACACTCGGATGTCTGATTGGCGCACTTATCATCGCAAAGAAAAAAGGCTACAAAGGAACTCCTGGAAAATTTGATTGGAAAAATCTTTTCCACGCAACATTACATGCGATTCCAGCTCTATCACTTATCGTAGTAGTAATTGGTGGTATTGTTGGTGGTATCTTTACAGCGACAGAAGGCTCTGCAATTGCGGTAGTATATGCCTTGATCTTAGGAATTTGCTACAAGAATATTACTTGGAAATCATTCTGGAATATTGTTGTAGATAGTGCCAAAATGAGTGGTATGGTTATTTTCTTGATCGGTGTATCAAATATCTTAGGATGGGTAATGGCATTTACACAAATTCCACAAGCGATTTCCGCTGCGTTACTTGGTGTGACAGAAAATCCAATCCTTATCCTTTTGATCATGAACCTTGTATTATTAGTTGCAGGTACATTTATGGATGTAACACCAGCGATTTTGATCTTCACACCATTATTCCTTCCAATTGTAAAAACTTTTGGAATGCATCCTGTTCATTTTGGACTTGTTTTAGTGTATAATCTCTGTATCGGAAATATCACACCACCAGTTGGAAATACACTATTTGTAGCAATCAAAGTCGGAAAGACAAGTTTATCAAAAGTAATGCCATATATGTTGCTCTATTACGCATTTATCTTACTTGGGTTATTACTTGTTACATATATCCCAGCGCTTTCGCTTGGATTACCAACATTATCTGGACTTATCTAAAACAAATAGGTGCTGCTGTTTTCGAACAGCAGCATTTTTTTGAGCATAGGAGGTATTATGAAAAAAATAGGGCTCTGCGTAGGAATTCTTCTTTCCTTAACTATCATATGGGGAATCATGGGAAGTCAGAAAGACGAAATGGAACCAGAATATGTATTGACTTATGCAGAAAATCACGTGGAAGATTATCCAACGACCAAAGGGGCAAGAAAGTTTGCAGAATTGGTTGAAAAGAAAACAAATGGAAGAATCATCATTCAAGTAAAGGTAGATGGAGAATACGGAACACAGAAACAAGAAATCCAGCAGCTTGCATTTGGAGGGATTGACTTCACCAGAGTATCGATTTCTTCACTGACAGATGAGATTCCAGAATTAAATAGGCTTCAGCTACCATTCTTTTATGAAGATGCACAAGAAATGTGGAATGTGTTGGATAGCGAGATCGGTGATTCCTATTTGAAACTTTTTGAAGAAAAAAATATGATTGGATTATCCTGGTATGATGCTGGTTCCCGAAGCTTTTATTCATCTGAAAAACCAATCACATCAATCGAAGATATACAAGGAATGACAGTCCGAGTACAGGAATGTGAATTGATGAAGGATATGATGCTTTGCCTTGGGGCGAATCCAGTGGATATGGCAATGCAGGATGTGTATTCTGCATTTGAAACAGGAGAAATTGATGCAGCAGAAAATAATTGGCCGACATATGAATATACGGGACATTATAAAGTGGCAAAATATTATACCGTAGATGAACATACAAGAGTGCCGGAAGTACAGCTTATGTCAAAGCGAACTTGGGAACAATTGTCTGAAGAAGATCAGAATATTCTTATGGAATGTGCAAAAGAATCAGCAGCGTATGAGAGAGCGTTGTGGGAGGTGACAGAAAAGACTTCTAAGCAGGAAGCACTGGAAAATGGATGTCAGATAGTACAGATTTCGGAACAGGAATTAGAACGTTTCAGACAAGCTATGGAGCCGGTTTATCAAAAGTATCTTACAGAATAAATACAAAAAACTTCCAACTCTTAGTTTGAGATTGGAAGTTTTTCTGTGTCTATATATTGTGTTATGACAGAAAGAGAAAAAGGAAGATCTTCTTCTGTTAGATGATGCTCTTTCATCTTATGACGAATGGAAGAGAGATAGTGAGAGGCTAATGTATGCAGGATCAAATCAGTATCCCCCGTACAATAAATATCATAAAGTTGTTTATGACCGTTGTATTGGCGTTCTGCAGAAAGTGGTGTAGGTTCTGCTTCGATGTAATAGTTGAAAAAGTTAACAAATTCTAAATCTTTCCATGACTTGTATAAGTAGTGCATTTTAGATTCACGAAGTGCAACATCATGAAATTGATTATCATAAGTGATGAAATCCATGACGGTCATTTCTTTCATTTTTTCAACAGTTTCATACATTTCTTTCAACGCTTCTTCAGAAAAATTCCCATCAATTGCCTTTAAGGCAGTTAATTCAAAACTTCCACGGACAGTATAGACTTCTAGGACATCAATTAGTGTCACATCTCGAACAGAACATCCTGCATTACGTGTGTATACAATAAGACCTTCTTGCTCTAATTGGCGTAGTGCCTCACGAATTGGCCCTCGGCTGATACCTAGTTCTGTGGCAATATCATGTTCAATGATACGCATACCAGGCTGTAGCTCATGGTTTAATATTTTTTTACGAATCACATCCGCAACACTTTCACGTAAAGTGCGGTAGGACATAGTGGTACTCATAGAGAATATCCTTTCTTCATTGGTTATATTTGTAAAAATTATATCATAAAATCGAAAAATTGGGAAGAAAAATTGTAGGATTGTTGACAATCCTACAATTTTGTGGTAACTTGTTACTTAACTAAATTATTAAATTACAGAAAGAGGAAAACAAAATGGAAAACTCAAAGAAAAAGTATGGTAGAGGTTTCTGGGCTTGTGCGACTACAGAAATCTTCGAACGTCTTTCATTTTACTTAGGACGTTCTCTTATTCTTATTTTTGTTGTTGCTTCTGTTGCAGAAGGCGGACTTGGACTTTCTGACATCACAGCAGCAAAAATGCAAGCAAATATGACAGCATTCTCTTACTTAGGTGGTGTTATCGGTGGTATCATCGTAGACCGTTGGTGGGGAGCTCGTTACACAACTCCAATCGGTATGGTAATCGCAGGTGCTGGTTACTTCATGGGTTCTATCGCAACAGGCGAAGGACACATCTGGTTAATGATCTTATTAGTAAGTATCGGTCTTGGTTTATACAAGAACGGACCTGTTATCGGTCGTGTAGTTCCTAAAGATCAATTAGACTCAGCATTCTCAATCCGTTACACAACAGTTAACGTTGGTGCATTCATCGGTACATTTGCATTAGGTATCTTATACAAAGACGTATTTGCAAAAGATGGTGTTCTTGGATTCGCTCCATGCTTCAGAATTGCAGCTGTAATCATGGTACTTGGTGCTATCTGGTTTGCAGTTAACACACGTTACATGGGTGAAGTTGGTAAGAAACCATTCAAAGTTGAAAAACCTGAAGAAGTAAAAGAAGAAAAACATGAAAAAGCAGCTCCACTTACAACAAAAGAAAAGAAACGTATGGGCGCTATCGTGTTAGTATCTGGTTTCTCAGTAATCTTCTGGGTATTCTGGTACTTAGGATATCTTCCATTATACTACCACTGGTCAGAACACATGAACTGGACAATTGGTGGATGGGAAGTTCCTGTAACATGGGCTGAATCACTTAACTCAGTATACTGTATCATCTTAGGACCAGTAATGAGTATGTTCTGGGCAAAATTAACAGCTAGACCACAAGGTGATATGAGCTTATTCCGTAAGACAGCAATTGGTATTGGTATGTTAGCTCTTACATACATCACAATGGCAGTAGCTGATATCGTACGTGGAGATGGAAAAGCAAGCATGATCTGGTTCGTAGTATTCTTCTTCTTCTTAACATTAGGGGAAATGTTCTTCTCACCACTTGGAAGTTCATTCATCAGTAAATACGCACCAGGTAAATACTTCGGTGTAATGATGTCAGTATGGGGAATCGCTACATTCCTTGCAGGTAAATTATACGGAAACGTTTATGAATTCGCATTTGGCGGAAACTTCGCATTCACAACTGCATGCTTCGGTATTGCAGCAGTTGCAGCAGTTGCAATGATTGTATTATTTGCACTTGATAAGAAGTTATCAGCATTAGTAGAAGACTAAAAAAGATAAAGCTGGAGGCGTAAGCTTCCAGCTTTTTTGCTTAATTAAGGAGGTTATTATGAGCATTCAAGAAAATTTAAAAAACTTACGTGCACAAATGGAAGCAAAAGGAATTGATGCATATATCGTTCCAACAGCAGACTTTCATCAAAGTGAATATGTAGGAGAACATTTTAAAGCAAGAAAATTTATTACAGGATTCTCAGGTTCAGCAGGAACAGCAGTGATCACAATGAAAGAAGCAGGACTTTGGACAGACGGAAGATATTTTATCCAAGCTGCAGGTGAATTAGAAGGAACAACAGTAGAGCTTATGAAAATGGGTGAACCAGGAGTTCCAACAATTGAAGAATATTTAGAAAAAGAACTTCCAGAAGGTGGCGTACTTGGATTCGACGGACGTGTTATTGCTATGGGAGAAGGGATTGCATATGCAGAAATCGCAGCAGCTAAAAATGGTAAAGTAGTATACGAATATGATTTAATTGATGCAGTATGGGAAGACAGACCAGTTCTTTCAGAAGAACCTGTATTTGCATTAGAAGAAAAATACACAGGAGAATCAGTTGCTTCTAAATTAGCTCGTATCCGTGAAGTAATGAAAGCAAATGGAGCAACAATGCACGTGCTTACAACATTAGATGATATTTGCTGGACATTGAATATTCGTGGAAATGACATTGAGTTCTTCCCACTTGTTCTTTCTTATGCAATCATCACAATGGATAAGATGGATTTATATATCAACGAAGCAAAACTAAGTGATGAAATCAAAGCAGATCTTGCAAAAGATGGTGTAGTGCTTCATCCTTATAATGACATCTATGAAGATGTGAAGACAATCGGTGCAGAAGAAGTATTATTAGTAGCACCTGCAAAATTAAACTATGCTTTATACAGCAACCTTCCAACAGAAGTGAAACGTGTAGAAAAAGCAAATCCAGAAGAATTATTCAAAGCAAAGAAAAACGAAGTGGAAATCGAAAACATTCGTAAAGCACACATCAAAGACAGTGTTGCACACGTTCGCTTTATGAAATGGTTAAAAGAAAATGTTGGAAAGATTGAAATTGACGAATTAAGCGCTTCAGCAAAATTAGATGAATTCCGTAAAGAAATGGGTAACTATATTCGTCCAAGCTTTGAAGCAATTTCCGCTTTTGGAGAACATGCAGCACTTTGCCATTATGAATCAACACCAGAAACAAATGTACCATTACATGAAGGAACATTATTCTTAACAGATACAGGTGCTGGTTTCTATGAAGGATCTACAGACATTACAAGAACATATGCGTTAGGTGAAGTTCCACAAATCATGAAAGATCATTTCACAGTTGTTGCAATTGCAAATATGCAATTAGGAAATGCGAAGTTCTTAAAAGGAACAACTGGTATGACACTAGATATGTTAGCAAGAAAACCTTTCTGGGATAGAGGATTACATTACAATCATGGAACAGGTCATGGAGTAGGTTATTTATTAAATATCCACGAAGGCCCTGCAGGAATTGGTTTTGGTCACCGTCCAGGTAATGCAACACCATTTGAAGCTGGTATGATCGTAACAAATGAACCAGGTATGTATGTAGAAGGTTCACATGGTATTCGTTTAGAAAATGAATTGCTTACACATGAAGGAGAAAAGAACCAATTTGGACAATTCATGTACTTTGAACCAATCACATATATTCCAATGGATTTAGATGCAATCAATCCAGAAATCATGTCAGAACAAGACAAAACATTATTAAATGAATATCATGCTTTAGTATTTGAAAAAGTATCACCATACTTAAATGAAGAAGAAACAGAATTCTTAAGAAAATATACAAGAGCAATCTAAGAAACAGAAAAAAGCTGGTGCCGTTAGAGCATCAGCTTTTTCTTTAACATTTCTGGATTGGAAGCGTAGGCTAGAGCCGTTTCTTTTGTAATCCGATTTTCTTGGACAAGCTTTAAGAGCCCGGAATCCATAGAAAACATAGTTTCAGAGTTTGAAGAATATACAAGTCCATCGATTTGAGGAATCTTGTGTTCCCGAATCATATTTCGAACAGCAGGAGTGACAGTCATCAATTCAAATACAGGAATCAGGTCGCCGTCAATAGTTGGAACCAATTGCTGTGAAACAACTGCCTGAAGGGTCAAAGATAATTGAAGGGCAATCTGATGCTGCTGATTAGCAGGGAAAACATCTATGATACGATCAATCGTATTAGCAGCACCAATCGTATGTAAGGTAGAGAAAATCAGATGTCCTGTTTCGGCGGCAGTAACAGCAACTTCAATAGTCTCATAATCACGCATTTCTCCAAGTAGGATAACATCTGGACTTTGACGAAGAGAAGCACGAAGTGCAGTCACATAATCTTCAGCATCTACGTGGATTTCTCGCTGGCTCACAATACTTTGATCATGACGATGGAGATATTCGATAGGATCTTCCAACGTGATAATATGTTTATCTTGGGTGCGATTAATTTCATTAATGATACAGGCAAGAGATGTTGACTTTCCACTTCCAGCTGGTCCTGTTACGAGTACAAGTCCCTTAGAAAGTCCTGAAAAATCGATGATTTCCTGTGGGATTCCAATATCCTGAGGATTTGGAAGATCAAAAGTAATTACACGTATTACAACAGAGAGAGAACCACGTTGTTTATAAGCACTGGCACGAAAACGGCAGAGTCCCTTCACAGAAAAGGAAAAATCATCATCTCCTTTTGTGTACAAGATAGAAATGTCACGTTCTTCTGCAAGTTGATAAATGTCTTTCAAATATTTTTGCGTATCAGCAGGTGTAAGTTTCAAATCATCTTGGCGTTTGATGGTTCTTCGGATGCGATAAGAAACGGGAAGTCCTGCTACGATAAAAATATCAGAAGCCTGTTGTTTTACTGCATTTTCTAATAATTCAATAATATTCATGTCAATCCTCCTGACCACTTCCAAGAACAGGGAGTGTATTGTCGTTTTCCCATGTTTCAGAAGAAATTTCTTTCCAAGTAGTTATGTGATAAGATGCATCGGTAAATTCCACCGATACAGATAAAATACGGTTCTCGCTTATAGGAACTTCATAGGAATGAGTACCTGATGCACCTGAATCTACAAGAGCTTTTAACTTATAGTTGGCGACAGAATCCGCTTTGTAATAAGCAATTGTTTTTTCGGCAACTTTCTCGCTGTAAGATAGGTCACGCAGAGCTGCAGATAAGGAAAGTGCTGAAAAGACGATCAAGCAGAGTGCTGTAAGAATGACTAGGAGAAGAGAAGATCCTATTTGAAAACCAGGATAAGTGTTATCGGTTCGTTTCATGGCGTATTTCCTCCAATATATTTATCTAAAGAAGTTTCAAAAAGGTCATCCATAACAAAATGACCTGAAATCATATCGTCTTGTTCTTCCATGGTGATCGTAAGCGTATGAGAAGCCTCTGATTTGCTGCATGGAG
>CAYTRJ010000014.1:0-22632 GCA_964440185.1 uncultured Faecalimonas sp.
CCAAGTCATGATTGCTTTCGCAACCGACTTGGATAGTATACTATGTAAAGTCATATTTTGTCAATAGCTTTTTTGTTATTTTTTATTCTCATTTTAAAAATGGGTATATGGAGCCCCCATATACCCAAATATTCTTATACAATACCTTGTGCCATCATAGCTTCTGCTACTTTTTCAAATCCTGCGATATTAGCACCTACTACGTAATTGCCTTTTGCACCATATTTTTCTGCTGCAGCTGCCATATTGTGACAAATGTTCACCATAATTGTTTTTAATTTTGCGTCTACTTCTTCAAATGTCCAGCTTAAACGTTCACTATTTTGTGACATTTCAAGAGCTGAAGTCGCAACGCCACCTGCATTTGCTGCTTTCCCTGGGGCAAACAATACGCCATTTGCTTGCAGATATTCTGTTGCTTCTAATGTAGTAGGCATATTTGCACCTTCCGCAACAGCAATCACACCATTGGCAACTAGTGCTTTCGCATCATCTAATAATAATTCATTTTGTGTTGCACATGGAAGTGCCACATCTACTTTCACAGTCCATACGCCTCTGCCATCATGATATTCTGCATTTGGACGATAGTTTTTGTATTCTGTCAAACGTGCACGTTTCACTTCTTTAATCTCTTTTAGCGCTACAAGGTCAATCCCTTCTGCATCATATACCCAACCTGTCGAATCGCTTACTGTTACTACTTTTGCTCCTAATTGTGTTGCCTTTTCTGCTGCATAAATAGCAACATTTCCTGAACCTGAAATCGCAACTGTCTTTCCTGCAAGTTCAATTCCATTTAATTTCAGCATTTCATCTGTCAGATATAGCAGTCCATATCCTGTTGCTTCTTTTCTTGCAAGAGAGCCACCATATGTTAAGCCTTTTCCTGTAAGAACACCTTCGTATACATTTCGGATACGTTTGTATTGTCCATACATATATCCGATTTCTCTAGCACCTGTTCCAATATCTCCTGCTGGTACATCTGTGTCAGCACCAATATGTTTGCACAATTCTGTCATAAAGCTTTGGCAAAATGCCATTACTTCTCTATCTGATTTTCCTTTTGGATCGAAGTCTGAACCACCTTTTCCTCCACCTATTGGAAGTCCTGTCAATGAATTTTTGAAAATTTGTTCAAATCCTAAAAATTTGATAATTCCAAGGTTTACAGATGGATGCAAACGAATCCCACCTTTATATGGTCCAATCGCGCTATTAAATTGTACACGATATGCTTTATTCACTTGTACATTACCATTATCATCTACCCAAGGAACACGGAACAACACTTGTCTTTCTGGTTCCACGAGACGTTCTAAAAGTGCTTCTCTTCTATACACTTCTTCATTCGCTTCTACTACTACTCTAAGAGATTCAAGTACCTCTTTTACAGCCTGATGAAACTCAGGTTCTGCTGGATTTTTCTTTACAACTAGTTCAATTACTTCATCTACGTATGACATATTGTACCTCCTGATTTTTGTAGTTCTACTTTATAATACAATGACCGCACAGAACAATCTCTGTACGGTCATCCTATTTACTTTCAAAGTATATTGATTTAGTGTCCTAAAGTCAATATTTTATTTTGATTTTTTTACACTTTTCCAAGCATGCATTGCAAGTGCCATTGCGATTACGCCGTATGAAACAAATACACGGAAATATTCTCCGATTGCAGCATTTCCAAATAATTCGTTACCAGCTACTGGCGCTACAATGAACAATGTATGGAATAAGATGATACCGATGATCGCTTGTTTGTTTGTTGCTTTTTGTACGGAAGCACCACCTACTAATAAGGCTGCAATCGAGTATGTTGCAGTATTGGTATGTGCTCCATATGTTGAGAATGTACCTACATTTTGTAAGTATACCATTTGTCCCCAACAAGCAAGCACTGTAGAAATTATCATCGCTGTGATACGAGTTTTATCTACATTGATACCAGCAGCATTTGCAACTGTACGGCTTTGGCCAACTGTTCTCATTTCTTGTCCTAATTTTGTTTTCAATAATGCACTGTTAAATAAACATACTCCTGCGATGCAAATGTATGTAAACATTGGAAGTCTTGTATTAATGCAAGCATCATATACAGCTGGAATATATGTAAGAGCATAGATTACTGCCACCCACACAAGATTTACAATTGTTTTCTTAATATTTACTTCTGTTTTTGCAACAAATTTGTTGTAAAGAACTTTAACGATATTGTATACAATAGCAATCACACATCCATATTCAATTGCTACTAATAAAAGTAATTTTTCTTGTCCTAAAGCCGATTCTACAGCTGGAATATATGTCAATGCATAAATAATAATAGCGCCTGCTAAGTATAAACCTGTTTTTACATAATCTACTTTTTGTTTCTTCACAATTTTTACAATTGTAGAAACTACGATTAAAACAAGTACAACATAAAATGCAACTTCAATCACAGAAAGCATTGGAACATTGTCTAACGCATACTTAATTGTATCTGTCAAGTCAATTGTATTCTTAACCCCTACACCTGTTGCAATCATCAATTTGCTATTTACGATTGGAATCACTCCACCAAATATAAATAGGAAGATAAATTGATAAAAACCTTCAGCAAAATAGCCAAGTACAAGTCCACCTACCATTTCAGTTCCTTTCATTTTGTTGAACAATTTACCAACAAGGAATCCAAAAAGAATGGCAATTGGAGTAGCAAGAAGTACTGTAATAAAAAATCCACTTAAACCTACCAAATTCCAGTGTGTTGTAAAGAATACTGCTATTTGAGCTGCCATAGCACCAAGTACAATCCCAAAGTTCAATCCAAGTCCTGCAAGAACTGGAATGATCAATGATAATACTAAGAATGTATTTCTAGCAATACGAGCAAATAATTCTCCAAAAAGGTATGTTAACGTTTGACCTGAAGCGGCAAATCCACCCACACAAAGGAGAACGAACAAAATTACTACTTTGTTGTCAAATAAAATTTTTCCTAATTTCTTTTTATTCACGTCCACTTCCTCCTTTCACTTGTGTTAAGGCATAAAGAATCATACCATTTTGAACTACCAAACGCATAACTTCTGCTAAACTTGGAAGAATTTGGTTTGCTACTGGTGTTCCTAATGCCAAAATACCTTGGAATAAGAAAGTACCGAGAAGAACGTGTCCGATTGCTGCACGTGATGGAGTTGCTCCACCTAAAAGAACAGCTGCTACGGATACAAATCCCATCATCATTGGTCCGTTATAGAATTGTAAGAAACCAAATGCAGATGCATAAACAACAATACCTGTTGCTGCTAATACTGTTGAAAGGATCGTACCTGTAATTCTCATTTTGTCTACATTGATACCAGACGCTTTCGCAAAGATACCGTTTGAACCGGCTGCACTCATTGCTAAACCTGTTTTCGAATGCATAAACACCCATACTAAGAAGCATACAAACAATACTACTAAGATAAGTCCTGTAGGAATTGTAAGATCTCCAATTTTGAAAGCTAATGTCTTATTCATTACTTCACTGAAAGATTCTGCCAACGATACTGTATTACGAACACCATATCCTTGATTTGCATAAATCAATTCCCCATTTTTTACAGGAAGAACTGTCCACACAATGTTCATGATTGCAATCGCAGAAAAACCAATGTATGTAGTAACTGTCATTTCATTTCCTTTTACTTTATTTAGTAAAAGCCCATATAACCAGCCTACAAAGAATGCAATAAATACACCAATTCCAATGGCGATCAATACTCCAACCCATTTTGCAAACGATGGACTGATTGCTACCAATGCAGGAATCTTTGTAATTTGAAATTCAACAACTACTACACCACCGATCAAGCCACCTACAATTCCAAGAGAAATCCCAAAGTTTGGTCCAATCCCACATTGGATAGCTGGCACCATTGCTAATGTTAAAATCGTATACATTCCCCAACGAAGTATTACATCACTTAATGATTGTGTAATATTCATACCATATGCTGCTGTTGCAGCTAATAACACAAGCAGGAATGCTGTAATGATAATACGAGGCAATCCGAACTTATTCACATATTTTTTTACTTTATCCATTATTCATTGCCTCCTTTCGCTTTTGCTCCAGACATTGCCAAACCAAATTCCACATCAGATGCATCTGGTTTTAAAATGGTTGACACTTGTCCATCAGAAACAATGGCAATTCTGTCACAGATAGAGCGGAGTTCTACAAGTTCTGAAGAAATCATAATAACTGTCATACCTGTTTCTCTGTTTAACTTCGTCAATGTCTCTAATACTAATTTTTTAGCACCAATATCAATGCCTCGTGTTGGTTCTGCAACAAATAAAATATCTGGTTCCAACGTTAATGCTTTCGCAAGACATACCTTTTGTTGATTTCCACCTGAAAGACGTCCCGCATGTTGATTTGGTCCTGTACAACGAATATCTAATTCTTTGATCATTTTTTCTGCATGTTCTTTTGCAGCTTTTTTATCATACATTTTGATAAAACCGTATTTCTTTAAGAATTTGTCTTTTGCATACATCGCACCAAACATAATATTATGTTCAATACTTTCATCCAATAAAAGACCTACTCCTTTTCTATCTTCTGATACAAAAGCAATTTTATTTTGAAGAGCTTCACCTAATTTACTTAAGTCAAGTGCTTTTCCGTTTACAATAACTTCACCTTCTGTATCATAAAGTCCCATTACACCGTTTGGGATACCTAATTTCCCCTGTCCTGCAAGTCCACCAATCCCGAAGATTTCTCCTCTGATAATATCAAGATTGATCCCTTTTACTTTTTCACCAGGCATATCTACATGATAATCTTTAAATTGTACTGCAAAGTCATTTTCATCTAATGTTCTTGTATCTTCGCTGTCATCTACTAATTTTTCTACTTTTCTACCAATCATCAACTGTGCAATTTCAGCTGATGATGTATCTTTGATTTCTCTGCGAGCAACAAACTCACCATCACGAAGAACTGTCATACTATCGCACACTGCCATTACTTCATCTAAACGGTGTGTAATAAAGATGATCGCGATGCCTTGTGATGCAATTACTTTCATAACTTCTAAAAGTCGTGCTGCTTCACTTTCTGTTAATACCGCTGTTGGTTCATCAAATACAAGTACTTTGATTCCTTGCTTGTCAATTTCACGAGCGATTTCAATAAATTGCATGTAACCTACTGGAAGTCCAGCTACTTTTACATAATCTTCTATTTGTAACCCAATTTTCTTCAATGCTTTTTTTGCATCTTTTCTCATTGCATCCATATCAAGTGTTTCTAATTTTGGTCCCATGATACGACTTACTAAATTAGGCGTTGTGATTTCTCGTCCAATTTTAATATTTTCTGTTACAGTAAATCCAGGTACTAACATAAATTCCTGGTGTACCATACCAATTCCATATTCCATAGCCTTAATAGGGCTATTGATTTTTGCAGGTTCTCCTGCAATTTCTACACTTCCTTCAAATCCACCTGTACTATGGATTACAGGCATCCCAAACAAAATGTTCATCAGTGTAGACTTTCCTGCGCCATTTTCTCCCATAAGAGCGTGAATTTCACCTGGTTTCACACAGAGATTCACGTTTTTCAAAACGCGATGTCCAGAATATTCTTTTGAAATATTTTCCATTTTCAAAACATAGTTTTCCAAATCTGCTACCTCATTTCTATCAGTACCGCCATCGCGCTACCTGTTTTTTATAATCTTCTCTTTGCTCTTTTACTGTAAGAAATTCGCCAGCCTGTATCACTACAGGCCGGCGAATATCCTTAAAGCCTTTTCTTATTTCATTTCTAGAATTCTACGAAACCTGACATTACTAAGTAATGATTTTCAGCTGTAGTACCATTTTCTTCATAGTTATCGATTGTTAATTCAACATCTCCTGCTACTTCTTGAAGTGTTTCGCGAAGAACTGCATCATCTAATACTTCACCATTTGTTTCTCCATCTAAAACTTTCATAGCGTATTCAACACCAGCTTCGATGAATAACATGTTACAAGGAACAGCCCATGTAGATACACGACCTTCCATTCCGTATTCAGCAACTTTTTCTTTCATTTGTTCGAAGAAGTAATCAACATCTCCTTCATGACCTTTCATGTCAATGTTAAGTGCTGCTGGGAAAGCATGGAATGGTGATGGACAACATTGTAATGTGTAAATAGCACCTTGTTCAAATACGGAACGGATCAATGGTTCTTGCATACCACAGTTTGTTGTAAAGAACACTGTATCTTTACCATATTTTGCAACTTGTTTTGGAACATCTTCATTGATGAAGTTTTGAGCACCTGTCATACCAGCATCACCTGTTGGGTCAGGAGCATTTACTTCTACTAATTCAATTCCGTTTTCAGCACAATATGTTTTTAAGTTTTCTAAACGTTGTACGATCAATGCATAACTTAAGTGACGTGGAAATGAGTAATGAATCATTGTCTTAGCACCTTGCTTTGCTGCTTGAGGTGGAATTACAATACCACAACCCGGTTCATTAACTTGTAACACGATATCTGCTTTTGTATTGATAACAGATGGGTCTTCCCCTGGTGTTCCAGCGATGAAAATCATATCTGGACGTGTTTCACGTACTTTTTCAATAGCTGCAGCTGTTCCTGGGATTGCTTGACACCATACGATTGCTTTCACATCTGGGTCTGAAGCCATATCTGTAGCTGCTGCGATTACTTGGTCAAGTTCTTTGTCAAAGTTATCTGGGTATGTAGCTGTGACAATTCTGTCTTCACCATATTTTTCTTTCATTAATGTTGCTTGTGTAATTTCTTCATCACCTTGTGATGCTGTACCTGTTAAGATACCAATTTTGTAGTTTTCTGATGATTCTACTTGTGCATCATTACCTTTGTTATCATCTGTAGTTGTGTCTGTACTACGACAAGCTGCTAAAGATAATACCATCACTGATGCAAGTAATAGACTGATTACTCTCTTCTTCATAGTAAATAATCCTCCCTCAATTGTTTTTTTGTGAGCGACAAATGTTTTTGTGTCACTTGCACGCTGTCATTTTATCACATTAAAGCAATAAATGCTAGTCTTTTTTTGAAATTTTTTAATTTTTTATTATTATTCATTTTTATGAATATTTATTATACAAGAAGGTACTCTGAAGCATCTTCAAAGTACCTTTTTAAGCTGTTTATTTAAAAT
This sequence comes from uncultured Faecalimonas sp., assembly GCA_964440185.1. GTDB lineage: Bacteria > Bacillota > Clostridia > Lachnospirales > Lachnospiraceae > Faecalimonas. The sequence goes on from CAYTRJ010000014.1 coordinate 7,205, forward strand.
AATTTACTCCTGATTCAAAAATTTCAAGATCTTGTTCTCCATAAATATTCATTGCCACTGCATTTCCACGTCTTTCTGAATGTGCCATTTTCCCGAGCACACGTCCATCAGGACTTGTAATCCCTTCAATCGCACAGTAAGAACCATTTGGATTCCATTCTTCATCCATTGTGATATTTCCTGTAAAATCACAATATTGAGTTGCTACCTGTCCATTTGTAAACAGCTCATCCAACACACTCTGCGATGCAACAAATCGGCCTTCACCATGTGAAGCTGGATTTGTATAAACACCTCCAAGCTTTGCTCCTTGCAGCCATGGGGATTTATTTGTTACTACTTTTGTATAAACCATTTTAGAAATATGACGGCCAATTGTGTTGTAAGTTAACGTTGGCGAATCTTCTGTTTGCCCACAAATTTTTCCATATGGCACTAGCCCTAATTTGATCAACGCCTGAAATCCATTACAGATACCAAGAGCCAAACCGTCTCTTTCGTTTAATAATTTTTCAATGGCTTCTTTCAATTTTGCATTTTGGAATGCTGTTGCAAAGAATTTTGCAGAACCATCTGGTTCATCCCCTGCACTAAATCCGCCTGGAAACATGATCATTTGTGATTGTGCAATCGCTTTTTCAAACACGTCCACAGAATCGCGAATATCTGCTGCATCTAGATTTTTAAATACTTTTGTAATTACTTTTGCACCCGCACGTTCAAATGCTCTTTTACTGTCATATTCACAGTTTGTTCCAGGAAATACTGGAATGAACACAGTTGGCTGAGCAATCTTATGTGTACAAACATAAATTTTGTCTGTATCAAATAATTTTTCTTCTACAGGGCACACTTTCTCTGCTCCTGCTGTTGTAGGAAATACTTTTTCAAGAGGTGTTTTCCATGTTGCTAATGCTTCTGTTAAAGAAAGTGTCATGTCTTTATATGTAATCGATGCATCATTTGTCACTTCGCCAATTATTGTATGCGCGATGGTAAGGTTTTCTACTGCATCAGCTGGCACTTCTGCAATGATATCTCCAAATCCCGGTGCAAATAACTCGCACTTATCTATGTATCCTTCTATCTTCACGCCCATCTTGTTTCCAAATGCCATTTTACTCACTGCTGCTGCAATACCATGTCTGTCAAGCGTATATGCTGAAACGATATTTCCAGCTTGTACATCTTGACGGAATTTTCCATACTGTTCCTTAACATAGTCGTATTTTGGCAGATCAAATGCATCTTTTTCTATTTGAAGCCATACAAACTTATTTCCTGTAGTTTTTAATTCTGGCGTAATAACGTCTCCCTCTTTTGCTACATCCACTGCAAAAGAAACCAATGTAGGAGGCACATCAATATCTTGGAACGTTCCGGACATACTATCTTTTCCTCCAATAGATGGAAGCCCCAATCCCAATTGCACATCATAAGCACCTAACAAAGCTGCAAATGGTTGACTCCATCTTGTTGGATCCTCTGTCATGCGTCTAAAATATTCTTGGAAAGTCAAACGGATTTTGCTGTAATCTCCACCATTTGCCACAATCTTCGCTACAGATTCTAGCACCGCATAAACTGCGCCATGATATGGGCTCCAGCTTGAAAGATATGGATCAAATCCATAACTCATCATGGTAACTGTGTCACAAACACCTGTAAGGACCGGTAATTTTGCTACCATTGCCTGCGTTTCTGTCATTTGATATTTCCCGCCATGTGGCATAAATACAGAACCTGCTCCAATGGAGCCATCAAACATTTCCACCAACCCTTTTTGTGAACAAACATTCAGATCAGCTAATGTAGCAAGCCATTTTTCTTTCACATCTTCCACTTCTGCTTTTACTAAAATACTGTCTTTTTTATTTGGAATTTCTACGGCAACTCTTGTTTCTTGATGTGCTCCATTTGTATCAAGGAAGGCGCGTGAAATGTTTACAATTTCTTTTCCTCTCCACAAAAGTACCAATCTTGGTTCTTCTGTTACTACCGCCACTTCAACAGCTTCTAAATTTTCTTCTTTTGCGTAGCCTAAAAATGCATCTACATCTTTTGGATCAACCACCACTGCCATACGTTCTTGCGATTCCGATATTGCAATTTCTGTCCCATCAAGTCCTGCATACTTTTTAGGTACTTTATCTAAATTCACACGAAGTCCATCCGCTAATTCTCCAATCGCTACGGATACTCCACCTGCACCAAAATCATTACATTTTTTGATCAGTTTGCTTACTTCTTCTCTTCTAAACAAACGTTGGATCTTACGTTCTGTAGGTGGATTTCCTTTTTGAACTTCTGCACCACAAGTTTCAATAGATTCTTCTGTATGCACTTTTGACGAACCTGTCGCTCCTCCGCAGCCATCACGTCCTGTACGTCCACCCAGCAAAATGATAATATCGCCAGGATCTGAAGTCTCACGAATCACTGCTCTTCTTGGAGCAGCACCAAGAACAGCGCCAATTTCCATACGTTTTGCAACATAGTCCGGATGATAAATTTCTTTTACTGCACCTGTTGCAAGACCGATTTGGTTTCCATAAGAGCTGTAACCATGCGCTGCCTCACGCACAATTTTCTTTTGTGGAAGTTTTCCTTTTAATGTTTCTTTTACAGAAGCAGTTGGATCTGCTGCTCCAGTCACACGCATTGCTTGATATACATAAGTACGTCCTGAAAGTGGGTCACGAATTGCACCTCCAAGACAAGTAGCAGCGCCTCCAAAAGGTTCAATTTCTGTAGGATGATTATGTGTTTCGTTCTTAAAGTTTATCAACCACTCTTCTTCTATACCATCTACTTCAACAGGAACTACAATACTGCATGCATTGATTTCATCCGACTCTTCTTGGTCTTGCAATTTACCTTCTCTTTTTAATTTGCGCATCGCCATAAGTGCAAGATCCATTAGACAAACAAATTTATCTTCTCTTCCTGCAAAGATTTCACTATGATCTGCTAAATATTGATTATAAGCATTAACAATAGGTTCTTTATAATCTCCTTCACCAAATGTTACTTCTGTTAATTCTGTTGAAAATGTCGTATGACGGCAATGGTCAGACCAGTAAGTGTCTAATACCCTGATTTCTGTCATACTAGGATCACGTTCTTCTTCACTGAAATAATTTTGAATATGAAGAAAATCTTTAAACGTCATTGCTAATCCCAAAGAATCATATAAAACTTTTAATTCATTTTCAGACATTGTTTGAAAACCTCGAAAAATTTTCACATCTTCTGGTTCTTCAAACTTTGTAACCAATGTGTCTGGTTTCTCCATACCTGTTTCTCTAGAGTCCACTGGATTGATACAATGTGCCTTAATTGCTTCAAACGCTTCGTCTGTAATATCACCTTCGATCACATAAGTCGTTGCGGATTTGATAATTGGAAGTTCGTCTTCATTAATAAATTGAACGCATTGTACTGCTGAATCGGCTCTTTGGTCAAATTGACCTGGCAAATATTCTACAGAAAAAAATCTGCTTCCTTCTTTCACATCAAATGTTTCTTTATATAAGATATCTACTGGTGGTTCTGAAAAAATACCATTACAAGCTTTTTCAAACGTTTCATCCGACAGATTCTCAATATCATAACGAATTAAAACACGCACGTTTTCTACATCTTTCATTCCCAAATAACTTTTTATTTCATGTTTCAACGATTTTGCCTGTACTGCATACTCTTGTTTTTTTTCTACATAAACACGTTTTACGCTATTCATAGTGCCCTCCATATCTGACCCATTGGTTCCTGTATTGATTTTATCTTAACACATTTCGCTTCATTAACATAATTAATATATCTTTAGTCAATTAATAAGTTTTGCTTATTTTCCAGTTTTTATCAGCAATGCTTGTAATTACATCTATATTACTTTATAATAACCTTAATTTTATAAGGAGGACTAATAATGGATATTAACTACGAATTATACAAAGTATTTTACTACGTTGCCACAACACTGAGTTTTTCTGAAGCATCCAAGCAATTGTTTATTTCTCAATCTGCGGTGAGCCAATCTATTAAAGCCTTGGAAAAGAAAATAGACCAAACCCTATTTATTCGAAGCACAAAGCGTGTGCAGCTCACACCAGAAGGCGAGATTCTTCTTCGTCATATCGAACCAGCAATCAACTTGATCCGACGTGGTGAAGCGCAAATCATGGATGCTGCTACAACCGGCGGACAAATTCGAATCGGTGCCACAGATACTATTTGCCGTTATTTTCTTGTCCCATATTTAGAAAAATTTCACCGCGAGTTTCCAAATATACATATTAAGGTAACCAATCAAACTTCTCCTAAATGTGTCGAATTATTAGAAAACGGAGAAGTGGATTTAATTGTTACTAATTATCCAAATCCAAATCTTGAAAATTTTGCTTCTATTAAGAAGATCAAAAATTTCAAAGATATTTTTATTGCAAACGAAGATTTTGAAATGTTAAGAAACAAAAAACTTAGTCTCAAAGAATTACTTGAGCATCCAATCTTAATGTTAGATCATAATAGTGCAACAAGCGAATTCCTACACGACTTATTCCAGCAGGAACAGCTGGATTTAGTTCCGGAAATCGAATTAAGCAGTAATGATTTATTAATTGATCTTGCTCGTATTGGTCTTGGAATTGCATTTATTCCAGACTACTGTTTCCCTGTAAATTCCAATCTGTTTCAAGTGAAAACAGAGCAAGAACTTCCAACTCGCCAGCTAGTTATTGCTTACAATCAGCATAGCGCTTCCGCTAAAGCAACTCTGGAATTTCTAAAATATTTTGACGAATTATCATAGAAAAGCCTTATCGCATTGTTTTGCGATAAGGCTTTTGCTTTCTTTGATCTCTTATAATGTTTTAATAAATTTTCTAAATGCACATCTTCCTTCTTCTGTGCATTTGAATACACCTGCATCTTCCAATACATGTGTAAATACGATCCCAACTTCTTTTTCTAGGATTCCCATTACATTTTCTCTTGTGATCGCATCATATTTTCCCACAAAACTTGCTGCCCATTCTGCATGTTTTTCAATTTTTTCATTACTTTTAATATCTTTTCCTTCTACCAAATAGTCTGCTAAAAGCTCCATTTCGCCCTTTAATCTTGCTGGAAGAACGGCAAGTCCCATAACTTCGATCAAACCAATATTTTCTTTCTTGATGTTATGCCATTGTGCATGTGGATGGTACACTCCTAATGGATGTTCTTCTGTTGTAATATTATTACGCAGTGCCAAATCAAGTTCATATATTTCTCCCACTTTTCTGGCAATTGGTGTAATTGTATTATGTGGCTCACCATCTGTTTCTGCAAATACAAATGCCTCTTCATCTGTATAACCTCTCCATGCATCTAAGATATGTGTTCCTAGTTCAATCAAACGTTCTGTATCTGCTGCGCGTAAACGAATCACAGATAATGGCCAGTGAACAATGCCAGCTTCTACATCTTCATACCCTTTAACGGTAAATTTTTCTTCCATTGGTGCTTTTGCCATAGCGAATTCGTAGTGACCACCTTGAAAGTGATCGTGACTTAAAATCGAACCACCTACAATTGGAAGATCTGCATTCGATCCTAAGAAATAATGTGGAAATAGTTTTACAAAATCAAATAATTTTGTAAACGTTGCCTTTTCAATTTTCATTGGAGTATGTTCTCCATTAAACACGATACAATGTTCATTGTAGTACACATATGGAGAATATTGAAATCCCCATGCACTATCATTTATTGTAATCGGAATAATACGATGGTTTTCTCTTGCTGGATGATTTACTCTGCCGGCATATCCCTCATTTTCAATGCAAAGCTGACACTTTGGATAACTGCTTGCCTTTGCATTTTTTGCTGCTGCAATGGCTTTTGGATCTTTTTCAGGCTTCGATAAATTAACCGTAATATCAATCATACCATAAGGACTATCTACAACCCATTTGCGATCCTTCTTCACACGATAACGTCGGATGTAATCACTATCTTGACTTAATTTATAGAAATAGTCAGTTGCTTTTTCTGCTGATTCTTCATATTTCTTAAAAAATTCCGCCTGCACTTGTCCTGGTCTTGGCATCAGACAGTTCATTATTTTCGTATCAAACAAATCTCTATATACAATGCTGTCTTCAATGATTCCACGTTCACATGCTTCATCTAACAACACTTTTAATATCTCTTCTAAAACAATTTCTTTCCCTTGGATGTCTGTATCTACATAATTATCTTCATGAAATAATTCTAATAATAGATTTGTTGCGTAAATTCGTTCACATTCTGGCATCAAGCCTGTGTCGATTCCATATTGCACTAGCTTTTTGATATTTTCGAAAAACATGATTTTCCTCCTAAGCATTATATCCATTTGGATTATTTGATTGCCATCTCCAAGAGTCTTCGCACATTTCATCAAGTCCTCTTGCAGCTTCCCATCCTAACTCTGCTTTTGCTTTTGAAGGATCTGCATAGCAAGTTGCAATATCACCAGGTCTTCTACTTTTGATTTCATATTTGATTTCATGTCCACATGCTTTACTAAATGCTTTCACCATATCAAGTACAGAATATCCATTTCCTGTTCCTAAGTTATAGACACACACACCTGCTTTTTCTTCAATTTTCTTTAATGCCTTTACATGGCCATCTGCAAGATCTACTACATGAATATAATCACGTACTCCTGTACCATCATGTGTATCATAATCGTTTCCAAATACGCCTAGACATTCTCTTTTTCCAACTGCCACTTGTGTAATATATGGCATTAAGTTATTTGGAATTCCTTTTGGATCTTCCCCGATCAAACCGCTCTTATGTGCACCTACTGGATTAAAGTATCGAAGTAATACAACGTTCCATTCTGGATCTGATGTATGTAGATCTGTCAAAATTTGTTCCAACATAGATTTTGTCCATCCGTATGGATTCGTGCACTGTCCTTTTGGACATTCTTCTGTAATCGGAATAAATGCTGGATCTCCATATACTGTTGCTGATGAACTGAAAATGATATTTTTTACACCAGCTTCTTTCATAGCGTTACATAATGTAACTGTCCCGCCAATGTTATTATCATAGTAAGCCAATGGGATTGCAACGGATTCTCCTACTGCTTTCAATCCTGCAAAATGGATTACCGCATCAATTTCTTCTTTGGCAAAAATATCTGCCAATGCTTTTGCATCACGAATATCTGCTTCATAAAATTTTATTTCTTTTCCTACAATTTGTTCCACACGTTTTAAAGATTCTTGACAAGAATTACATAAATTATCAAGTACAACCACATCATATCCTGCATTCACTAATTCAATACATGTATGACTTCCGATATAACCCGCTCCACCTGTCACTAAAATTGCCATTTTCTATTCCTCCTATTTATACATTAACTTAATCTTCCTGCACCATTTCCGATATCTACAACATAAAATTCTGCTTTGTGTCCTACTTTTTCTTCATAAGCAGTTCCAATTGTTTCGATAAAGTTATCTACTGCATCATTTTTTACAATACTAACAGTACAGCCCCCAAATCCGCCGCCTGTAATACGTGAACCGATCACTCCTTCTATGGTCCATGCTAAGTCTACTAAAATATCGATTTCTTTGCAAGACACTTCATAATCATCTCGTAAAGAAATATGAGATGCATTCATCAATTTTCCAAATGTCTCTACATCATTTGCTGCAAGTGCCGCAACTGCTTTGATTGTTCTTTGGTTTTCATACACTGCATGTTTTGCTCTTTGTTGTCTTACTTCTGATTTAATTGCATCTTTGTATGTTTCAAATTCTTCCTCTGATAAATCTCCAAGTGTTTCAATATCAACTACTTCCTGCAATTCTTTTAATGCTGTTTCACATTCTGTTCTGCGATCATTGTATGCAGAATCTACAAGGCTATGTTTTACCTTACTATTTACGATCACAATTTTAGCATCTTCTAAAACTACCGGTGCATATTCATATTTCAATGTATTTGCATCTAAGAAAATTGCATGATCTTTTTTCCCCATTGCACTTGCAAATTGATCCATGATTCCACAATTACATCCATTAAAATTATTTTCAGAGTATTGTCCGATCAACGCAACATCTATCATAGATACATCAAATCCAAATTGATCTTTTAGCATTACACCTGTCAGCACTTCTAATGAAGCAGAAGAAGAAAGCCCTGAACCATTTGGAATATTTCCATAGATTAAAATATCAAATCCATTTGTTAATTGGAACCCACGTTTTTCAAATGCCCACATAACACCCTTTGGATAATTTGTCCAATTTGCTTTTTTGTCTGGCACTAAATCATTTAAATCTGATTCAATCACACCTAAATGCTTGAAATTCACAGAATAAAAACGTAATTTTTGATCTTCTCTTCTTCTTACTACTGCGTATGTCCCAATTGTCAACGCACATGGAAACACATGTCCACCATTGTAGTCTGTATGTTCACCAATTAGATTTACTCGACCTGGTGCAAAATAAGTGCGAATCTCTCCTTCTGTTCCATAAATTGCTTGAAATTGTTCTATTAATTTGTTTACCATTTTGTATACTCCTATCTTTTTCTTGTATTCCGTACGTTATTAGTTTATATTTATAATGATAATGCGTTTTTTAGAATGCATCAATAATAATATTGGTATATTTTATAAGGATATTGAGATTTATGGACAGAATTCAGATTATTACACAAGATAACAAAAAAGAAGTCAAAGAACATGGTAATTTTGCCTTCCCTGTAAACGTCAGTGTTGAAAAAATTGAAAGTTACGAACAAGGTTCTTTTCTCTGGCACTGGCATCCTGAAATCGAACTCACTTGGATCATGTCTGGTGAATTAGAATATCAGATCAATCACGAAAATTATTTATTAAAAGCAGGGGATGGTATGTTCGGAAACAGTAACGTACTTCATGCAGGTCAAATGCATAACAATAGCGAATGCACCTATCTTTCTATTACATTCCACCCTCGTTTTCTTTATGGATATGAAAACAGTATTCTTCAAACAAAATATGTAAGTTCCATTACTTCCAACGATGCATGGTCTTCTTTGCTTTTAAAAGAGCATATCTCCTGGCAAAAGGAAATCTTAGATGCCATTAAAGAAATCTATGCTCTGACGCAAGCTTCTCCATCTGATTATGAGTTGCGTGTTCATATGCTGCTTATGTTCATTTGGCAAAGACTGTATTCGTATTTTTCCAAACAACCTAGTAATGACACCAATTCTAATCTTGCAGTTCAACGGCTACGTGACATTCTTACTTATATCCAAACACATTTTGATCAGGAAATCAATTTGGATGATATTGCTAATGTAGCAAACTTATGCAAAAGTGAATGCTGCCGTTTCTTTAAAAAATATATGAATATGACTATCTTTGATTATGTACTTTACTATCGTATCCAAATGAGTCTTCCCATTTTAACAAGTGATAAGAGTATTACGGAAGTAGCCTATATGGTTGGATTTTCCAGTCCTTCCTATTATACACAGATATTTAAACGCTATTTGAAATGCACACCTTTGCAATACAAAAAAAGTTACTGCACTTACGTGCAATAACTTTTTTCATGTATCTAAACCAATACATTTAAAGCATCTTTTAGATATTCATTATTTACTTCATAGAATCTCTCTGCTTCTACCATCTCTGCGAGTTCTGGGTCAATTGGCATCTTTCCTAATACGCTCATACCAAGCTCATTTGCAATTTCATCAATATGGCTTTCTCCAAATACTTTAATTTCTTTACCACAGTCTGGACATTTTAAGAAACTATAGTTTTCTACAATGCCAAGTACAGGGATATCCATTTCTTTTGCCATGTGATATGCTTTTTTTACAATCATTTGAACTAAATCTTGTGGTGATGTCACTATCACAACTCCATCTAATGGAAGTGATTGAAATACCGTAAGTGGAACATCTCCTGTTCCTGGAGGCATATCCACAAACAGATAATCTAAATCTCCCCATAATACTTCGTTCCAAAATTGTTTTACTACGCCAGCAATAATTGGTCCTCTCCAGATAACTGGTGTATCTTCACTGTCTAACAAAAGATTCACTGACATGATTCTTGTTTCATCTTTTGCAACACATGGGAACATACCTACTTCTGCTCCCATTGCATGTTCGTGGATTCCATACATCTTAGGAATAGATGGACCTGTGATATCTGCATCCAAAATTCCTACGGAATATCCTTGTTCTCTCATAAGCCTTGCAAGCGACGCAGTTACCATAGATTTTCCTACGCCACCTTTTCCGCTTACAATTCCAATAACTTTCTTCACATGTGTATATTCATTTGCTGGTACTTTTAAATCCACTTTTTTGCTTGGGCATGTTCCTGCACTGGCACAGCTTGAGCAGTTTTCTGGGGAACATGAGCTTGTATTTTGTTCTGACATCATTAACACTCCCTACTCTTCTACTACTGCGATCAATTCAATCTCGCAAAGTAAATTTTTAGGTAATGTTTTCACAGCCACACAGCTTCTCGCTGGTTTTGATGTGAAGTATTTTGCATACACTTCATTAAATGCTGCAAAATCTCCCATATCTGCTAAGAAACATGTTGTCTTTAAAACTTTATCATACGATGTTCCAGCTGCTTCCAAAACTGCTCCTAAATTCTTACAAACTTGTTCTGTTTGTTCTTCAATTGTCACTGCTTCTACTTCATTTGTTGCTGGGTTGATAGCAATTTGTCCTGCGGAATAAAATACTCCATTGTGTACATATCCTTGTGAATATGGACCTAATGCTTTAGGTGCTTTTTCTGTTGATACAACTCTCATAATCTTATCTCCTTCTATAATAAATATTTTTAAAAATCTACTTCTTGTCCCAATCCATTTTCTTTTGCATTATCATACAATCTTTGCGCAACACAAATGTCAAACAATCCCATTCCAACTGACTTAAAGTATGTTGTTTTCTTTGACAATTCATCTTCATCCACATCAGAAGCCAGCAGTTCATGCATCAATTTCACACGGTCCATTGTCAGCTTTCCTGTTGCTAGAGGCTGACTCAAATCACCGCTTTCCTCACATGCATATGGTAGTTCAATATAAACATTGTCTGCCAGATCGAAAATCTCATCCGGAATTTCTCGCATCTGTGGTGTATAAGATCCAATTGCAATAATGCATTTACCTTCCAATAATGATTTATCTGCTGGAAGAACTGGGGCTGTCGCTGGTGTAGCAGTGCAAATAATGTCACTTACTTTCACCAAGTCACTCACTTCTTTACATTGTATCACTTTTGTACTTGGGTTATCAATGGCTTTTTCAAGTCTTGTAAGATAATCTGTCAAATCGCGATTGCTGTGGTTATATACATATACAGTGTGGATTTCTCTTGCTGCGCAAGCATAAAGCGCTGCATGAAAACTTTGCACTCCTGCACCTACAACACCTACCGTATGTGCATCTTTCTTTGCTAAATGGCGTATTCCCACACCTGCCACAGCTCCTGTTCGGAATGCAGTTACCGTTTGCCCATCCATAATAGATAATGTTTTCCCTGTTTTTAGATCATTTAAAATTACAAGTCCATCGATCGATGGTAATCCTAATTTTGCATTCTCTGGAAAAATCGTAAGCATTTTCGTACCAAGACTTTTCTCTGTATAACATGGCATATAGATTAACGTTTTATTATCATGTGTAACAGTTGGTCTTGGTGGCATATAGTACGCATCTGCACCAAATACGGCGTATGCCTCTTCAATCTGATCCATCATTCCGTTTAAATCTACTGTCTTTGTGATATCATGCTTATTTAATAGTAACATCTTGTCCTCCTGTTTATCTGTGATTTGCCTTCTTTAAAATTCGGTAAACATCCTCTTTCTCTAATTCTTTAAATATACCAATTGTGCATTCACCATCATTTGTTATACTTTCTGCCATCTTTTGAAGAACCTCTTCTTCTAGCACGCCACATTCTAATTCACCAATACATGTTGGCATTTCCAGTTGTCTGAAATAGCTTTCCGTTGCTTCAATTGCCCCAAACGCTGCTTCCTTTTCATCCTGTGCACGAATTCCCCATACATGTTTTCCATACTGTTTGAACCGTGCATAATCTGTTTCACATACTTCTCTCGCCCATGTACTCCATATTGCAGATAAGCTCGCACCATGTGCCAGATCAAATCTTGCACTCAATTCATGCCCAAATTTGTGGACTGTAAAATCTTTTCCTCTTCCCAAACCAGTTAGATCATTATGCGACAAACTTGCGCACCACATGATCTCACTCATCGCATCATAATCCGATGGATTTTCATATGCGATTTTCCCATTTTCTATAACTGTGCGAAGAATCCCTTCTGCTATCTCATCCGTTAATTGATTCTTTTCTGTGTTTGGAAAGAAATAACGTTCAAGTGTATGCATCATAATATCTACAACACCACAAGCCACTTGATATTTTGGAAGTGTATATGTAAGCTCTGGATTCATGATTGCGAATTTTGGTCGGTTTAATTCCGAAGCAAAACCAACTTTCTTTCCTGTCTCTTCATTCGTTAATACCGCAGAGCTGCTCATCTCACTGCCCGCTGCCGCAATTGTCAAAATAGCACCCACTGGAAATGCTTTCCACACATCGACTTTCTTCATCCAGATGTCCCACAACTTCACGCGAGGATAGCAAGCTCCAATTGCAATTGCCTTTGCTGTATCAATTACACTCCCTCCGCCAATTGCCAAAATAAAGTTTGCCCCAAAAGAACGTGCTTTTTTTACTCCTTGCTCTGCAAAAGATAAACGTGGGTTTGGCTTTACTCCACCCATCACTTCATACGCAATTTTTTTCTCATGTAGTGAATTAGTCACACGCTCTAACAAACCATTTCGTTCAACGCTTCCACCACCATATACGATAAGCACTTTTGTTCCGCCCCATTTTTTGACTAATTTAGCCACATCTCTTTCCGTATCTTTTCCAAATAAAATCTCTGTAGGAGAATAATAACAAAATTTCTGCATAACATTTTGCTCCCTTCTTCTATTTTTTTGATACGTTTAGTATAACACAAAAAGCTCTCACTGTGAGACCAGTAAGAGCTTTTTTATTAATCATCAAATTTTTCTTTTAATTTATCCATAAAGCCTTTTTTCTTACCCGATTCTTTTCCTGCTTTTTCAGCCTCTTTTAAAGAATCTCCAGTAAGTTCATCGAATTTACGAAGTAATTCTTTCGCTTCTGAACTCAAATGTTCTGGTGTATGGATCACAAGTGTTACATAATGATCCCCACGAATCTTACTATCGCGAAGAGATGGAACACCCTTTCCTCGAAGGCGTACTTTTGTATCTGTCTTAGTACCTGGTGCAATCTTGTATAATACATCTCCATCCACAGTCTTAATGCGAACTTCTCCGCCTAATGCTGCTTGTGCAAACGAAATATGTGCTGTTGAGAAAATGTGCATATCTTGTCTTGTAAACACAGGATGTCTTGACACAGTTACTTCTACAAGTAAATCGCCTCTTGGGCCACCATTTGTACCAGGTTCCCCTTTGCCAGCAATTCGTATGCTTTGTCCATTGTCAATACCTGCTGGAATTGTGACCATAATCTTCTTTTTCGTAGCCACATATCCTGTACCTGCACAGTCTGAACATTTTTCTTTGATAATCTTTCCTGAACCGTTACAATCTGGACATGTTTGCACATTTTGAACTGTTCCAAAGAAACTTTGAGAAGTATATACAACTTGACCTCTTCCGCCACATTTTGGACATGTTTCTGGTGAAGTACCAGGTTTTGCACCTGTCGCATTACATGTTTCACATGGGTCTTTGATAACTACTTCTAACTCTTTTTCACAGCCAAATACGGCTTCCTCAAATGTAATACGGATTCCTTTACGAATGTTTGCACCTTGCATCGGTCCATTGTAAGAACGTCTGCTGTTACGACGTGCACCGCCGCCAAACATGTCTCCGAAAATATCCCCGAAGATATCTCCAAAATCCATTCCATTAAAGTCGAAGCCGCCATATCCACCAGCTCCGCCAGCGCCGCCGTCAAATGCGGCGTGGCCAAACTGATCATATTTTTGACGTTTTTCAGGATCACTTAAAATTGCATATGCTTCCGAAACTTCTTTGAACTTTTCTTCCGCTTCTTTATCACCTGGATTTGCATCTGGATGATACTTTTTCCCCAAGACTCTGTATGCTTTCTTGATAGCCGATGCGTCAGCACCTTTATCCACACCTAGCACTTCATAATAGTCTCTCTTTGTTCCTGCCATAATAATCTGCCTTTCGGTTATTAGATTTCTTTGTAGTCACCGTCAACTACATCGTCACCATTGAATCCTTCTGGAGCTGGGCCAGCTTGTGGTCCTGCTTGTTGTCCAGCTGCTGCACCTGCTTGTTCATACATTTTTGTAAATACAGGTTGTGCTGTTGCCATCAATTTTTCTTTTGCAGCTTTGATTTCTTCTACTTGTGCATCTGTCATTGTTTCTGGTGCAGATTGTGCTAAAAGATCTTTTAATGCTTTGATATCTGCTTCTACTGCTTCTTTTTCTGCTGGACTAACTTTATCTGCAACATCAGCCATTGCTTTTTCTGTTTGGAATGCCATTGTTTCAGCATCATTTCTTGTGTCGATTGCTTCTTTACGTTTTTTGTCTTGTGCTTCGAATTCTGCAGCTTCTTTTACCGCTTTTTCGATATCACTATCTGACATATTTGATCCAGATGTAATTGTAATATGTTGTTCTCTACCTGTTCCTAAATCTTTTGCAGAAACATTTACGATACCATTTGCATCGATGTTAAATGTTACTTCGATTTGAGGGATTCCACGTGGAGCTGGTGCAATACCATCTAATCTAAATTGTCCAAGAGTTTTATTATCTTTTGCAAATTGTCTTTCTCCTTGTACTACGTGGATATCTACGGCTGTTTGATTATCTGCTGCTGTAGAGAATACTTGGCTCTTTGATGTTGGAATTGTTGTATTTCTTTCAATTAATCTTGTTGCAACTCCACCCATTGTTTCGATTGATAATGAAAGTGGTGTAACGTCGAATAAGATAATATCGCCAGCACCAGCATCTCCAGCAAGTTTACCACCTTGTACAGATGCTCCTAAAGCTACACATTCATCTGGATTTAATGTTTTGCTTGGTTCTTTTCCTGTCAATTGTTTTACTTTATCTTGTACTGCAGGAATACGTGTTGAACCACCTACTAATAATACTTGACCAAGATCAGATGCTGTAAGTCCTGCATCTGCAAGTGCTGCACGAACTGGTTCAGCTGTTCTTTCTACTAAGTCATGTGTTAATTCATCAAATTTAGCTCTTGTAAGAGTCATGTCTAAGTGAAGAGGTACCATTGCTGGTGACATGC
>CAYTRJ010000015.1:0-22070 GCA_964440185.1 uncultured Faecalimonas sp.
TCTTTATACATAGGCAAATTTTCCTTTCGTAAGTTCCTTTACGATTAAATTTTACTCAAAAATGCTTGAATATAAGTTATATAATGCAGAGAATGCTTGATAAGAAGTTATAATGGAAAGATTGAAAAAAATAAGACAAGACGCAATGCGGAAAAAATGTCAAAATAACTTGAATGAAAGTTAAAAATAGTATATAATTATTGATATGTAGTTATTTCCATGCAATTGTCAAGAAAAACAATGGTTCGAAAAAAGTCCAATTTTGCCAAGAACAGGGCTAATTTTGCAATTTGGTAGAAAGAGAGGGGAAATGTAAGTATACTTTAAAGGGGGAGAGGGCTGCGTATAATTAGATTAGAAAAAAGTGAAGACATGAGGAACAGGAAAGGAGAGGAGAGGGCGCATGAAGCTTTTATTGTGTAGTTCTGATGTGTACTTTATTGAGGCGTTTAGTTACTTGTTATCAAAAAAAAGACATGATGTTATGTTGGAGAGTTATTCTGATGAAAGTAGGGCAAGGGAACAGTTAGGACAAGGAAGGTATAATGTCTTGTTATGTGAACAAGGATATTTGGAGGAGTATATCGGGCAGAGTTTTTATATTGAGTTAGGAAATACAACAATGATGCCGAAGGAGGATAAGCTTGGGAAGTTAAATATTTATCAACGGGCAGAGCTTATTTTAGAGGACTTAGGACATATTTTGTCTTTTACTGAAGGTGGAGAAGCGGCAAATGCCAGAGCAGAAAAGAGAATTGCTTTCTTTTCTACAGAGGGAGGTTCTGGAAAGACAACCATTGCTTATTTGACGTCGGTCATATCTGCAAAGAAGCGTAAGACGTTATACTGGAATCTTTGTCCGTTTGGTGCTACCGATAATTTATACCGTACGGAGTTTCAGCATGGGATGGAAGAAATAATGTATGCACAGCATGAGAAAAGTGGTGTATTGGAATTGTTATATGAAACAATTACATGTAATGCGGATGGCGTTTATGTGCTACCGAACATTAAGAGTTTAGGCGATTATAAAAGCCTTACTTTGGATGAAATAAAAGAATTGTGTGAAGCTATCGTAAAAACAGGAATGGAATGTATTATTTTAGATTTGCCGGGATGTTATAGCACATGGACAGAGGAACTGCTGCTGACTTCGGAAAAAATTGTATGGGTATATGGTGATACGGAAAGTAGTTTAAGAAAGGAAGAATTGGTAAGGAATGATCCATACCTGAAACGATTTATCGATAAGAGCATTTTTGTAAGAAATAAGGCACAGCAGAAGGAAGAAAGCAAAATAGCATTTCCAATGTCAACAACTATGCAGAAAGCAAGTCAGATTTCAAAGGTATTGGATGTCAATCCAGAATTTGTTTCCGGCTGTTTAGCAATTGAGAAGAAGATTATGTAAAGGAGCGCGTATGGAAACGACACCTGATTTTTACAAAATGTTAGTAGATCGAGTTACAAAGCAGATGGAGTATGAAATTGAAATTACGGATGAACGTATTCGTGAAATTACGTTAGAGGTACTGGAAAAGGTATTGGAAGGAAGTTTTGTGACTGTTGCAGAGCGTTATGAGATTGTGAACGGCGTATTTAACAACATCAAAAAGCTTGGGGTCATTCAGCCGCTATTAGAGGATAAAGAAATCACGGAAATTATGATTAATGGGCCTAAGTGTATTTTTGTTGAAAAAAAAGGACGCTTATATCGTACGCAGGAGCAGTTCGAGGATAACAAGCAGCTGGAGGATACTATACAAAAAATTGTTGCAAAGGTAAATCGGACAGTAGACAGTTTAAACCCGATTTGTGACGCACGTTTGGAGGATGGTTCGCGTGTCAATATTGTATTGCCGCCGATTGCATTAAATGGTGCGATTGTTACAATTCGTAAATTTCCAGAGAAAGTGATTAGTTTTGCAGATTTGATTGCATGGGGAGCAATCTCTGATGAGGCTGCAGAGTTTTTACAAAGTTGTATCAAAGCAAAGATAAATATATTTGTCAGCGGCGGTACGGGTTCTGGTAAGACAACCTTTTTGAACGCATTGTCAAACTTTATTCCAGAGGATGAACGTATTATTACAATTGAGGATTCTGCGGAGCTTCAGATTCAACGAGTACAGAATCTGGTACGACTGGAAACACGACAGGCAAATACTGAAGGAAAGGGAGAGGTGACGATTCGTGATTTAATTAAATCTTCTTTGCGAATGCGTCCAGAGCGAATTGTTGTCGGTGAGGTGCGAGGTGCGGAAGCGTTAGACATGCTACAGGCGATGAATACGGGACATGATGGTTCTTTATCTACCGGACATGCAAATTCTCCGCAGGATATGCTGTCACGATTGGAAACAATGGTATTAACCGGTGCGAACTTTCCGATTGAAGCGATTCGGCAGCAAATCGGTTCGGCAATCGAACTAATTGTGCATCTTGGGCGGCTTAGTGATAAAACAAGAAAGGTTTTGGATATTGTAGAACTGGTAGGGTATCAAAACGGAGCTTATGTCATCAATCCGTTGTATCAGTTTGTCAGAGAACAGGAAGAGCTAGTAGATGGAAAAATCGTTGGCTCGTTGAAACGGACAAAAAATGCTATGGTGAATACCGGAAAATTTGAGATGAATGGCATAAAAAACAAGCTAAAATAGGAAAGATACGATAAACACAGGAGGGAATATGGGAAAAAAAGAGATAGGCAATGAGATGGAACGCAGAGAGGGGAGAGGAATAGACTATTCAGTTTATAAAATGAGTGTTCCAGAATGGTTATTGTATGCAGTCATGGCGGGAGCAGTGCTATTTCTTGTGGGGTACATATTTTATCAGAATATGATTTTATCGGGAGCGTTTGCTTTATTTGGAGTTTTGTATCCAAAAATCAGAAAAAAGAAAATTATTGAAGCGCGTAAGAAAAAGCTTAGTTTGCAATTTAAGGACATGTTGTACAGCCTTTCATCTGCGGTGGGTGCCGGAAATTCGGTGGAAAGCGCAATTTCGATTGCGTTAGAGGATATGAAGCAGCAGTACAATGATTCGGGCGTGTTTATCATTCAAGAGCTAGAGCTGATGAAGGTACGTTTGCAGATGAACCGGACGGTGGAGGAGGTATTTAGCGATTTTGCAAAACGAAGCCATTTGGAGGATGTAGAAACATTTGCAAGTATTTTCCAAATTGCAAAGCGCACCGGAGGCAATCTTATTGATATTATCCGAAATACGACACAGATTATTGCAGATAAGATAGAAATCAGTCAGGAAATTGAAACGATGCTGTCGGGACAGCAGATGGAACAAAAGGTGTTGACTGTTATGCCGTTTGCATTAGTGTTTTTTATGACAAAGACAGGTGGTGGTTTCATGGATCCGATTTTCATGGAATGGTCCGGCAGGGTGATTGCGACCATTTCCCTACTCGTTATTTTACTGGCAAATTTGTGGTCAAAGAAAATTGCATCCATTCGCGTTTGAGAGATAGACAGAGGAGGAGAATATGGGAGAAATATCAGTTGGCGCAGTAATTTATATAGGAGTTATTTTGCTGCTGCTTGTTGTTTTGTATCTGCGTGGAAATAAAAAATACAGTCAGCTGTGTGCTGTTTTGGATAAGAAGGAATATCCGTTAAAGTTGATGATGACGATGGGCTTTGCTTTTATGGAGTTACTTCATTATCCGTATACTTCTGTGGTAGATCGAAAATTGAGAAAACAGTTAAATGAGTTAAAGGAACGAGATTATGTGGAATTCTATTTAAGAACAACGTGGGCGTCTGCAGCAACGTATTTTTTGATTCTTTTGTTCTTTTCTGGAATACTGGCACTGGCAGAAACGGAGCTTGTTATTGTAGTTATTGTAGCAGTGTTCGGCGTTTTGCTAGGGTATGTGGCAATTTACGGGATTGAAAAGAAGGTAGAGGAACGTCATTTGTCGATAGCATTTGATTTGCCGGATTTTACGAACAAGATTTTAATCTTATCCGGAGCAGGACTTTCGGTTAGAGCTGCAGTAGTAAAAATTGCAAAAGAGTTGCCGAAGGAAACGCCGTTTTATCAGGAATTAAAGCATTGTGTTTTTTTGATGGAAAACGGGGAAACCGTAGAAAGTGCAATGGATATGCTCTGTTTAAAATGCAATACACCAGCAGTCCGGAGAATGGTATCTGTGCTGCTTCAGAATATGAACCGAGGCGGTACGGATGTATTGGTGGCATTAAAAGAAATTGGAAATGAGCTTTGGAATGAGCGAAGAGCAACAGCAAAGCGTGTAGCAGAGCAGGCAGGGACAAAACTATTGTTTCCGATGATGTTGATGCTGTTAGCAGTGATTCTCATTGTGGCTGCACCGGCGGTAATGTCGCTGGGCTTAAATGGAACGCCGTAAGTGTTTGGTAGAGCGTAGTACACATTTGTGTAAGACGATAAAATACTATGAAAGGAGGAAGCTGTGTGTTAAAGAGATTTTGGCAGGAAGAAGAGGGTATGGGGACTGTAGAAATTTTACTTATTTTAGCAGTGCTAATTATTATTGCTCTTTTATTTAAGGACACTATCGTAAAATGGGTAAAGCAGATGTTAGCAACTATTTTTCCAGACCCGGAAACCGTAACAGAGAGTTAGTGTGTGTGCTTAAAGGTGCTGTTTTCGAAAGGGAAGTTCCCTTTCGAAAAGCAGTATTCTTCTAAAACTAAGAATGAGAGGAATGTAAGGGTCTGTCCTTGTGCGAAAAGACATTGTTATCTGAGAATGTTAGATGAAAAACAAATCGGAGGTAGGTATGAAACGGAATATAAAACAAAAAGGGATGCTTACCGTGGAGGCAGCATTGGTTATGCCAGTAATTTTTGGTTGTATTTTTTTACTGTATTCTTTGGCAATGGTTCAGTATGGCAATGTTATAACACGGACAGAAGCAATGCGGGTAGCAAACCGTGTCGCAATGAATTGGAACATTATCGGGGGAGAGGAAAACAATATTTTAACAGAGGATTTAAAGCCGGTATCTTATGCAGGAGAGGAAACTATGGACGGTAGTAAGACGGGACGCAATGCCATTTCTAGCGCTACCTATGAAGAACATGATCCATATCGCTTTTTTTTGGAGCTGTTTACAACAGGAAGCCAGAAAAAAGAAAATGTGGCATCGTATCTGGATGCGCGAATGGAAGAAATTTCAGAGCAGGAAACATTGTTAGATTTTGAAAGTACAAATAGTTTGAGCAACGATAAAGGATATCATATTTTTCACCGTTACGTGAATGTTACAATCAATAATACTTACAATAATCCAATGATTGGCGTGTTGGAGCAGATGGGATTTCATCAGGACAAAGAATATAGTGTTACGGTAAAAGCAAAGCTGACAGAGCCGGCAGATTTTGTTCGTAATATATCGTATATAGAGGAAATCATGCGAAAAAAGTTTGGTTCAAAAGAAGAGGGGAATTGATATGGGTAGATTGTCAAAAAGAAGAGGAGCGGTCAGCGTTTTTTTGTTGTTGATCTTTATGGTGACTTATGTTTTTATGGGGTTGCTTGTAGATGCGGGACGTTATCGTATGGCACAGACATATGTAGAAAATGTGTTGGATAATGCAAGTGATTCCTTATTGTCAAATTATAATAAGCTTGTGTTTGACTTGTATGGATTGTTTTCCGTAGATTTAGAAACGGAAAATCAAGACGAATTAGAGCAAAAAATAAAAGCTGCCTACGAAACGTATTTAGATGAGGCACTTGGAATTGTACAGATTGATTCCTCTTCGTATACGACAGAGCTCGCAAATTTGATTTTTGTAGATAATACAGCTACGGTGTTGGACGCTTCAAGTCTGTACGATTTCGAGAAAGACCGTCTGGAAGTAGGAACTGGTATTACACTTGCGGATACCGCGAATGTGGAAAACCAAATTATAGAATATATGAAGTTTCGGGCACCAGTACAGTTAGCGTCGGATATGGATGGCTTTCTAAGCAAGGTGAATGAGATGTTAACTATTAAGGATGCGCTTGAAATCGCAATCGAAAAAAATGAGATAGTGGATAAATATGAAAATCCTGCAACAGGAGAGCCGCTTTCAGAAGAGGCACAGACCTTGTTAAAGGATATTAACAGCTTTGCAAAGAAACTATATAACTATTCGGTGAATCCGGTTTTGAAACTACCGGCAGAGGGAAGTGCGATTACAAAGTCGTCGGAAGAAAATCCTTATAGATTGCTTGAAATTGCAGAAACCTTTGATGAAGCAATAAAAAAGGCATGTAATGAGTATGAGGATGAGCGAAGTAATGTAGAAAATAATTATTGTGAAAGACTGTATGAGGAACTGAGTAATTTACGGGAGAGGATGAAAGCGGCAAATGAACCGGAAATTGCGTTGTCCCAAAAGTATATGCTAGATGATAAAGAAGAAACAAGAAATTTTTCAGAAATAAACCTGATGAGAATAGATAATACCGACCTAATGGAACTTGCAGGAGAGGTTTATGAAGAAGCAAACAAAAGAAAAGATAGTAATAAAAATGCGGATTCTTACAAAAAATTTGCGAGTCAATATGAATTATATAGAAATGCGTACGATGCAGGAATGAAAACTGAAAAAGGTAATTATGGTAGTAAGATAAATGGCGCACGGGAGAAGTTAGTTGAATCAGTTGTTTGCATTGAAAATAATGCGGATTCTCTGAAAAAAGAAATCAATGAGCTGCGGAATCGCATTGAGTCTACCTTCACTCGTTATGAAAACTATGTGAACGAGTTGGAAGCAGCGGTAGAGTCTCATAAGGAGGAAGACGCTGTTTACCAACAATATCTAACGCAATACGGACCGACGATTGAGCTTGCGAAGGCAAATGGTGCGGAACTGGTAAAAAATCTGGATATTTTATTAAATAGCAGAGAAAATCTAGAACAAATTTTTAGTGGGTATCCTTCGGAAGAGAGCAAAGGAGGGAAGGAAAAACTATCTGACTGGGTAGGGACTGGCGCAGACTATGTGATAGACAAAATAGAAAACCCTGAGTCTGGAACGGATTCTTCACAGACCTTGGTTGCTATGATAAATGAGTACCGGTATCTTGATGCGGCACAGTCGGAAAATTTATACTGTAATCCATATAAGGAAGCGGTGGGTGCACTGTTTTCTAATATGCAAGGGGATATCAGTACATTATGGAGTCGTGTGACCTACTTTTATGATGGAAATTATCGAAGTGACGTAGACGTAATCGTTGATGAGGAAGTGGAAGAAAATGATGTTTCTTCCTCTGGAATAAAGGATTTAGAAGAACAAAAACTAGCTGATTTATCTGCGGTGGATAGTGAGAAAATACGCGAGAATCCAGACTGGGTAAGTGTTGCTTATACTTATACGCCAGCCAAAGACACTGGTAGTATGGAAGTAGAACTGACTACAGGAAAAGTAGATAAGGGATTTATGTCAAATGTCTTATCTCTCGGAAAAAATCTGTTGTGTGGATTGGAAAAGCTACTAAAAGGAGCAAGGGATAATCTGTATGTTGATGCTTATGTAATGTCTACGTTTTCAAACTATCAGGAATGGAATACATGGAAAAGCAAAGGAACAAGCGAACTGAAATGTTTGAATGCGCCGTATGAAGATGGTGAGACTTCCTATAATGCGTCTTTTGCGGAAGTAGAGTACATTATTACCGGCGCAGAGGCTACACTAAATGGGGATGGAACTGCCAGTAAGGGGGTTGGCGAAAAAAGTGTAGAGGCGATGCGGACAAAGCTGTTTGGAACGCGAATGATGTTTAATATCCTGTCGATCTTATTGGATGAGGGAAAGGTATTGCAGGCGCAGAGTTTAAGCGCATGTGCAGGACTGCTTGCACCGTTGGTTACGGTGATACTTTTGGCGGCGTGGGCAGCGATGGAATCCGTGATAGATGTCATGGTTTTGATGGGAGATATTCCAAAAAATTGCCAAACAGAGACGATAAAAAGCGATATGGAACAGGGTGTAGTTATCTATAAGGGTTCACAGGATTGGTATTTCTCAACGGCAGGTATTGTAAAAGCGTTGGCAGGGGGGGTACTGAAAAAGCTAGAAAGTGGGATATTGGAAAAAGCAGATGAACTTATTGGAAGTCTGGAGACAAAAACCAATGTACTGATATACGATGCATATACGAGTACACAAACGACGATGGATGGTATCTTTGAGGAAATAAAGATAGATGAAGCACAGGAAATCGCATCGTGGGGAACAGAGCTTACAGACAAACTTGATGAGGTAGATGGTTTTGATTTGGCTAGTTTGACAACAATGAAGGATAGCTTAGATACGGCAAAAAATGCATTTTCGAAGGCGGATGAGGTGGCAGATGAAGTAAAGGGTCAGCTTGACTCGACGTTAGCGAGTGCAAAGGAACAGGCAGTCATTGCTGTTTCCAGAATGAGTAAGGAAGCATCCAAGAGTGTAAAACAAGGGATGGACAGTTTGACAGCGAAGGCAAAAGGTGTAATCAATCAAAATATTGATAAGATTATTCCGGTAGGGAAGGTAGTGAATGGAGGAAGTAATGCAAATAAAGTCCGCATGAATTATAAGGATTACCTTTATTTCTATCTGTTTACGATGAAGCAGGCGGATAAGGTTTGTCGTATTCAGTCTGTGATACAGGCGAATATGCGTGTCGGAGGGAAGATAAACTTTTCTATGGAGCGTTCTCCAGTATCGGTTTGGGCAGATTTAGAGTGCAGTATGCGCTATCTGTTTTTATCGAATGGAATTGTTCCGGAAAGTATGAAGCGGGATGGAAGATTACGATTTAAGGTAATCAGTGCCCAGAGCTATTAAAGCGAAGGACAGGATGAGGTGAGACGATGGAGAAACAACGGAAAAGACGTGGTGTGCTCACGGTAGAGGCAGCATTGATACTTCCAATTTTCATTATGGTAATGGTGTTTGTGTTGAACCTGTTGAATTTGTTCTATTTTCATCTGGTGATGGAGCAGGCACTATCCAATGTAGGAAGAACAATTTCGCAGTACGGTTATGTCATTGACAAAACCATAGGCTTGAAAACCTTTTCGTTAGAGGAGAGCACCAAGGAAACAGAAACAGCATTGGTAAGTAATGTGGACACATTGCTTACCGATGCGGGGGAGATTGCCGAATTGTTAAAGGGAGAACTTTCCCTAAAAACAATCGGCGCAATATTGGAAAAGGGAAATGAGTTTAAGGAAAGTCTGGATAATGTGGTAAGTGTTTTGGAAGGGGTAAAAGATAATCCGCATATGATAGTAAACTATTTGCTTGTATCGGCAATGAATGGCGCAGATGATGTGTTTATGAAGTGGATGATAGGGGATTATCTTACGGAAGCAGGCGCCATGATAGGAAGCATAGATGATGTTGAATATGCCGTGTATCTGGAATCTGGCACAAAGGATATTATATTTGTTGTGCAGTATGGGTATTCTCTTCCGTTCGCTTTCTTCGATGATTTGCGATTACAGCAGGTATTGCGGGTTCATCCGTGGGTAGGTGGAGGCACGCCGGGAGCCTATGACTAGTAGGGAAGGGAGAAAACAATGGAATGTGTAATGGTAGGTAGTATCACCATATTGGCAGAGCTCGGAATACTGTGGCTGCTAAACAAAAAGGAGACAGAGCTTTATTTGGATGTAAAAAAGTATGGCGCATTGCTTCTCTTTGGAAATATTGTATTACTGATACTGGCGTTAGTTCTACAGTCATGGCAGGGGCAGTCTGCCGTTTGGTACTTTGGTGTGTGTAGCTACCTGTTTTGTATGTGTGTTTATGACATTCGATTTCGGGAACTGCCAGACTATTTTCACTTGCTTCTGATACTGCTTTATGGTTATTTGTGGTTGACAAAACAGTTGCCATATACTGTGGGTGGCGGGTTTATGACGGCACTGGTGGTTGGACTGGTTTTTGTCGTTGTGTATCTGATTCGAAAGGACGCGATAGGTCTGGGAGATATCAAGGTCATGGTCTTATGTGCACAATATGTAGGACTGCTGATTGCGGGAACAATCATTCGCGCAATGGTAGCTGCATTTTTTTGTAGTGTAGTGTTGTTGTTATTAAAAAAAGTGAACACAAAATCAGGGCTGCCGTTTGTGCCGTTTCTGCTTTTTGGTGCACTATTTATGTGAGGAGGATGAGAAATGGATAAGTTGCAGTTAAACTATGAGATGGGCGGAAGCGGGAACTATTTATCTGCTTTCCTGACAGAAGAAGTCAATACATATCAGCTTAAAATGCTAGAGAATAATGTTATTGCAGGTATGTTGCCGGTGCATTCTCTGATGATGAATGGACAGTATAAGCTTCAATACGATATCACAGGAAAATCAAGGCTGATAGACTTTTTGCATAAGGAGGAGTATGCTGGAGAAAAGGCAAGAAAGCTGTTGCAATCGTTTGTAGCAGCACTAGTTCATGCGGAGGACTATTTGTTGACGTATCGGCAGGTTTTATTAGACAAAGACTACATTTACATTGACGCAAAACGTGAGGTTTCTTTTGTGTATCTTCCATTTCATAAGAGGGTAATGACTACGGCAGAGGCGGTGCAGGAATTTTTAAGAACTCTTTTGTTAGAGTATTTTACTGCTGACGGCGATGCATTTTTTCTTGGTTTGCTTCGCTATGTCAGTATGCCGGAGTATTCGTTAATTGGACTGTTGGAACGGCTAGAGGCAGGAGAGAAAAAGCAGGCGGCATACAAAGAGGGAAAGGAGTCTGTTGTGGCTGTCAATTTGCAAGAAGAAGGGCCTGTCATAAAGGCAGCGGTGAGCGAAGAAAAGCCAGAGATGAAAAAGCCTGTGTTAGAAACAGGAAGACAAATCGATAGTTTGCCAAAGGAAAAAGAGTCAGAGTTTGAGAACAAAAAAGAAAAGGAAGAACCAGAAAATGTAGCGGCATATGGTTTTGCAATTCCTGGGATGCCGGTGGATACTTTCCATGCAAAAAAGAAAGAAGAAAAGCAAAAGGAAAAGAAAACAACGCTTTTTGGGGGCTTTAAAACAAGCAAAAAGAGCAAAGAAAAGCCAATCCGGGAAGAGGTTTTTACTGGAGAAAAAATAGAAAAGATAGGAAAGAAAAAAGCAGAAAAGGAAGAAGTCTGGAAGGGAACGCAGATTGTATATGATAGGGAGGAAGAGGAAAGAACCGTATGCATTTCTGAGGATGTGATAGTAGAAGCAGTGTATATCCGGCATGGAGAGACAAGAGTTCGTATGGAGCATTTTCCATTTTCTATTGGCAGGGAAGAGGCAGATTATGTGCTTTCGCGCCCTAAGGTATCCAGAAAGCATGCGTATATTGATAAAAAGGAGGGGCGTTATTTTATTCTTGATGAGAATTCAACGAACCATACTTATGTGAATGGTGCGGTGATAGCCCCATATACAGAAACAGAACTTGTGTCGGGGGATATTATTCGACTGGCAGACGAGTCAATGACATTTCTTATAGAGAATTAGAGGTAGTATGGCTTACAGAATCGGAATCATAAGTGATGTTGGTAATCGTAGAGAAAAGAACGAAGACAGTGTACTGGTTCGGTATCGGAAAACAAAAAAGAACGAGGTCTTGTTAGCGGTTGCGGCAGACGGTATGGGAGGACTGGCACACGGGGAACGTGCTAGCAGGTGTGTTACGGAAAGTTTAAATGATTGGTGGCAAATGCAGGAGGAGTTAGAAAGCAGAGATTTATCCGGCCTATGTGATGAGCTTGGATTTCTGACAGAAAAAATACATCGTCGGATTCGACAAGAGGCATTACAGTGTGACGTAGCAATGGGAACAACGATGTCGTTGCTCTTTTTACGGAATTACGACTATTTTGTGCTTCAGGCAGGAGATAGCAGGGTGTATTTGCTTCATAGGAAGTGGATGGAGCAACTAACAGAGGATCAGACATGGTGCCAAGAACAGGTACGCAATGGAAAATTGAAGGCGGAAGAGCTCGCACAGCATCCGAAACGTCATGTACTTAGTAATGCACTTGGGGCAAAGGATAACTTTTTTCTGGCAACCGTACATGGGACAGTTGTGAAAAGAGAGAAGTTTTTGCTGTGTACAGATGGTTTTTACTCGTATCTTGAAAAAAATGAGCAGTTAAACAAAAGGCAGGAACCACAAAAAATTTTAAACAAGGAGAAACAAAGGATTTTAAAAGAAAGGGCAGAGGATAATTTATCTGCGATAATGATTCAGATATGACAATTATAGTAGATTATGTGGCGGTGGCTATACTTCTTTTTTGTGCAGTGTGGCAGGATATCCAGAAGAATAAAATAAGCAATCGGTTGAATGTGGCGGGAGCTATTGTTGGGGGCGTGCTTGCACTCATTTTGCCGCATCGGGATGTGCTAGATGCCTTGTTTGGTGTGTTGGTATGTTTCTTGTGTGGACTGCTTTGTTGGAATTTAAAAGTGTTTCGAGCAGGAGATGCGAAGCTATTTTGTGCAATTGGTGCGTTTATGGGATGGCAGTTAGGACTTAGCTGCATCCTGTATGCGATTATAATCGGAGGGCTTATCGGACTTCCTCGCGTTGTATGGCATCGTATTATTAAAAAAGAAAAAGAAATGGTGAAAATGGTATTTTCGGTTTCCATTGCAATTGGCTGTATTTTATGTTATGTGTGTGGTGCGATATGGGATGTAATTCCCATACCATGTTGGTAAGTGTAGAGGAGGAGAAAAATGTCTGCGTATTGCATGAAATGTATGTGTGTTCTGAATGAGACAGGAAAGTGCACATATTGCGGGTTTACCGGTGAAGTCAGGAAAATTCCGCATCAACTGTGTCCGGGAACAATACTAAATCAAAGGTATTTGGTAGGAAACAGCATAGGACAGGGCGGATTTGGAATTACTTATATTGGTTTAGATATGAAGCTTGGAATGCGAGTGGCAATCAAAGAGTTTTATCCAAATGGTTATGCGAACCGGAATACGGGTGTATCTTCTGAGCTTACGATTGTAGATGAAAAGCAGGAGAAGTTTTTTCGTGATGGAAGAACCCGTTTTTATAATGAAGCGAGGGCTGTGGCAAAATTTTCCGGACATCACGGAATTGTCGATGTACGTGATTTTTTTGAAGAGAATAATACGGCGTATATTGTCATGGAGTATCTGGAGGGGAAAAACCTCCGAGAATATATAAAAGAAAATGGATTGTTTACACCGGAAAAAATAATGACGTTGTTAGAACCAGTGTTTGAAGCATTGGAAAAGGTGCATGAAGAGCATATCATACATCGGGATATCAGTCCGGATAACATTATGATATTAAAGGATGGAAGTGCAAAGCTAATGGATTTTGGCGCGGCACGGGTAGTAGATTATTCTGACCAGAAGAGTCTGTCCATCATATTAAAGGCAGGATATGCCCCAGAGGAACAGTATCGTGCGAAAGGAATGCAGGGACCGTGGACGGACATATATGCCCTTTGTGCAACGATATATAAGTGTATTACAGGAATCACACCAGACGATGCATTGCAAAGATGCTTTGAGGATACGTTGAAGCCTCCATCTGTATTGGGAATCAACATTGACGCAGGGGTGGAGGCGGCGCTACAAAAAGGTTTGGCAGTCAGATATCAGGAACGGTGTCAAACCATAGCAGAATTTCGAAAAATTGCAGGAGAAAATGGAAAAGAGCACAGTTCTGTTTTAAACAAGCCGGAAAAAAAGAAAAAAAGGATAGGCATAGCGGCAATCGCGGGAAGCGTATGCGCTGTTCTTTTAATTTGTGGGCTAGTGTTTGGAATCGTTGGAAAAGTGGGAAAAACAGAAAAAACAGGTAATGTAGAAGTGGCGTATCCAACAGAGCGGGTAATGACAAGCGACGCGGTAGAACTTATGCGGCAAATGGGCATGGAAGGTGCACTTACGGAGTTTGTATTGTTACAGGAAGAATGGAATGAAAAGTTTTTAGTCTATTCTGCAACCTGTGAGGTGACAATACGGAAGGGAGGGGCGCAGGTTACCTATACCGTAAAATTGTTGTATGAGCTTGAAAAAGTACGGTGGAAACTTAGCGAGGAAAGCAAAATAATAAAATAACAAGGAGAGAAAAGAATGAAAAAGGGATTTGCTTTGATTACAATGTTACTGGTGCTGCTGGCAACAACTGTGGGTTGCGGTAGCACAAAAGCAGTGGAGGTACCAGCGACAGAAAAGGTAAAGGCGGATGTGCAAGAGTATATCACAGAGTTGATTGATAAGGCGGCGGTGATCACGTATTTTCAGGAGGCGGACAGCCAGACAGATGAAAATGAGTATAAGGTTACCTGTACTGTGTCCTATAGTAGTGAGGAAACGGAATACAGGGACGAATTTATTGTGACTTATCAAAAGAAAGATTCTGCGTGGGAACTGTCAAAGTGCCGTGTGAATTCTGCGTATAGTGGAAAAATGGAACATAGCTTAAAAGAAGGGAATATTAGCGTTTCACAGGAAGCAGAAATAACGAACACACCAGAGCCAACCCCAGAGGTAACACCAGAGCCAACCCCAGAGGTAACTCCAGAGCCGACGCCAGAGTTGACACCAGAACCAACACAGACCGTAGAAAAAAAGCTTTCCTTATCGGATGATTTGGGTGATTTTACTTTTGAGTTGGAAGGTGTTGTGTACCAACTCCCAGTAGCATATGAAGATATTGCAGCAGCTGGATGGAAACCAGATGGGTTTTCGGAAGAGGATGAAATGTGGGGATATAGCACTACATATTGCCACCTTACAAATGGGAAAGTAAGAATAGAGGCATGCATTATCAATTTATGTGGGCATGTAAGAACGGTAAAGGAGTGTACGATTGGTTCGATAGAAATTGAGGTAAGTAATAATTTGGATTTCAAGATAGCAAAAGGTGTGGAAGGAACTGTGACCAGAGATGAAATCTTGGAAATGTATGGAATTCCAAGCAGTAATGACACCTATACATCCTCTGAATACATTACCTATAACTTTGGAACAAATAAATATGTTAAGTTCTATTTAAACTATGATAGACCATATAACAATTCTATTCTCCTAAAAAATTATGCCGAAACGGAAAATGATATTACCATCATAAGCGAAGAAAGACCAGACTATCTGGAAGAGTATGTTGCACCGACGGAATTGGGGGAGGATGCACAAAGTGTTGTTTTTGAACTGGATGAGGTTTTGTATCAGCTGCCATGCCCGTTGTCAGAGTTTACGGATAACGGATGGAAAATCTCTAGTTCAAATGTTAAAAGCGTAGGTGCAGGAAATTATTCCTACTGTGGAAATTTGACGTTAAAAAAGGATGGATATGAGATTTCACTAGGACTAATCAATTATGGGAGAAAAGAAGTGTATATTCAGAATTGCGCGGTTTATGCGGTTGAATTTTCAACATATAATTTGGAGAATGCGCCAGAGGATTATGTGAAAATTCCATGTGGTATAACACTGTATTCTGACGAGGAAATCATAAAAGCTGTTTACAAGGATTTTACTGTGTATGAAAGCGGTTCAGCCGTGTCTTATTCGTACAATGACCAGGATTATGTAAAGGAAGTTTATTATTATATGTCAAAAGATAGCAGATACATAAATCTGGAAAATAAATATTGGGCATATGAATAGAGAAACTTTACCTTGCCATGTCATTAGATAATACGATATGGCAGGGTAAAAACAAAGGAGAGAACGAAAATGAAGCTGATGGTAAGTACCTCTTCAAAAATAGGAAACCGTTCGGTAAATGAGGATTATGTAACATACAGAGAGGAAGATGGAAAGCTTATTTTGGTTGTGGCGGATGGGTTAGGAGGCCATGACAAGGGAGAGGTAGCCTCCGAGTATGTAGGAAACTATATCAGAGAAGAATTTCAATTTGACGGCAGGACGGACACGGAATTGAAAAAGGTAATCGTGAAAGCGCAAAATGCGTTGCTTGAGATGCAACAATCAGAAAGAGCAGTAGCAGCCATGAAGACAACGGTAGTATCGTTAGTAATCCATGGGGAGAGCGCATTTTTTGCCCATGTGGGGGACTCCAGAGGCTATGTATTTCAAAAAAGGAAAAAGTATAGCAGAACCATAGATCATAGTGTTCCCCAAATGCTTGCGCTAGCAGGGGAAATCAAAGAAAAGGAAATTCGAAAGCACCCAGAGCGTAGCAGTTTGCTTCGGGTGCTCGGTTCTGTATGGGAAAAAGAAGCAGTAGAGCTTAGTGACGAAATCAAATTAAATAAAACAAAGGCATTTTTGCTTTGCTCGGATGGCTTTTGGGAATTGATAGAGGAAAAATCCATGATACGGTGCTTAAAACAGTCCAAAACGCCAAAGGAATGGCTTTGTCGCATGGAGGAAATCATAGAGAAAAACGGGAAAGGGACGGAGATGGACAACTATACAGCGGGGGCGGTGTTTGTTATGGAGGAAAAATGAAAATGAGTACATTAGGACTAACGACGCGAAAAACCTATGAATCTTCCCTCTATGTGATGGAAGAATTTAGTGTTTTGGGTACTTGTACGGTACAGGAAGACGCAACCGGATGCTGCATTCGGGATAATACTTCAGTAATGGTGCTATGTGATGGCATCGGAGGAATGGAAAGGGGAGACTTGGCAGCAAAGATGGCAGTAGATACGATACTGCGATGTGCAGCAGAATGTGTATGGAAAGAAGACCCAGCAGGTTTTTTAACCTACGTTGTAGATGAAGCAAATCATGCGGTGTTTGAGTTACTTGGTGATGATGGAGTCCCAATACAAGGTGGCTGTACATTAGTCGTTGTGCTTACGGTTGGAAGAAGGTTATATTTGGCAAATGTCGGTGATTCCAGGGCGTATGTATTGAGAAAAGGTGAGCTCTACCGCATGACTATGGATCATAATTATGAGGAATGGCTAAAAAGAAAACTAGAGAAAAAAGAGATTACAGAGGAAAACTATTGCTCGGAACGAAAAAGAGGAGCAGCATTAACCAGTTATATTGGGATGGGGGAATTAAAAGAATGTTTTATCCGTAGCGAGCCAGTGCTCTTAGATAGGGATGAGGTGGTTATTGTAATGTCAGATGGTTTGTATAAGTTGGTAAATGAGGATGAGATAAAGGAAATTGTGAGTGCAAATCTTAGATGTCTGGATGTGGCAGGCGTGCATTTATTGAAACAGGCACGGGAGCATGTAAACAGATATCAGGATAATACAAGCATAATTTTATTTCGGATAAAGTGAGGCGATGTTATGGATAAAGTACGATGTGAGAATTTGCACTGGTTTGATGCGGATAAGTTTTCAACATGTCCGCATTGCGGAGCACAAAAGCAGTCAGAAAAATTAGTGGAAGATAAGAAAGAAGAAAAAGAAAAGAAAAAAGGTTTGTTTCGAAGAAGAACGCAGGAAGAGAACAGTCGGTTATCTGGAATTATGGCAGATTCTCAATTCCAAAAAACGGAGGTTATGTTTGAACTAGAACCGAACCAAGTGCATCAAAGTGTGCAGAAACAGGAAGCAGTGCAGGTGATGCATGCGGATATTGATGAGATAAAAACAGTTAGCAGATATGCAGGTGTGCAGGGAGAAGAGCCTGTGACAGGATGGCTTGTCGGAGTGCGTGGGGAATATCGGGGAATTTCATTTCATTTAAAAACAGGCGTAAATGTAATTAGCAGGGACGCAAGCGCAGTTGTATCATTGAAGAAAGATGTTCAAGTGTCAAGAGGAAAACATGCAGTAATTATCTATGAACCTAAAAAGAAAATTTTCTATTTAGGGGAAGGCGAAAACACATTAACTTATTGTAATGAAGAACTGGTTTGTGGAAAGCAAGAGTTAAAATCGTATGATTCTATAGAAATAGGGGAAGGAATCTACCGGTTTATTCCTTTTTGTGGCGAAAGGTTTGCTTGGGATGAGGAAGATGAATAATTGGAGGAAGGCTAGTTATGCAAAAGAGATGTTGTAATTGTTTTGAACTGTATGAAGCTATGGATGGTATGTGCCCTTACTGCGGATATTCGGAGGGAGATAAAGCAGAAGAAGTATATTTTTTACAGCCGGGAACGCTACTAAATAAATACATTGTTGGCAAAAAGGCAGGACAGGGAGGCTTTGGAATTACCTATAAGGCGTGGGATACCAGTTTGCAGCGGGTAGTTGCAATAAAAGAGTTTTTTCCGCTTTCTATGGTGACGCGCAGTGAGGGGCAGAAGGAAGTGGTTGTTTTTTCGTCAAAACGTGAAAGTGATTATGCAAAGCATTTGGAAAGATTTCGACGGGAAGCAAAAATAATGAGTCTTTTTACCGACTCCGTAAATTGTATTAAAACCTATGATATTTTTGAGGAAAACAAAACGGCATATATTGTAATGGAATATTGTGACGCACCAACGCTGAAAACCTATGTAAAAAACAGAAATGGTGAGTTATTGCCGGAGCGTGAAGTGATTGAAATTATCTCACAGGTATTGTCCGGTTTACAGGAAATTCATGCCAAGGGAGTTTATCATCTGGATATTGCGCTAGACAATATTTTTATTAAAAAACAGGAGGAAAAAATCAAGGTAACAATCTATGATTTTGGCGCGGCACGCTTAGAAAAAAATCTAAAGCGAGGGATGGAGGAAGAAATTATTTTAAAACCGGGATTTTCTCCACCGGAGCAGTACAAAAAGAATGGTAAGATTGGACCGTGGACAGACATCTATGCAGTGGGAGCAAATCTTTATTACCTTTTAACCGGTGTGGTTCCATTAGAGGCAACGGATAGGGAGCATGAGGATGTGATGGAGGAACCGGCACAACTCAATATAGTTTCGCCTGCCATCAATAATGCAACGCTTCGTGCTATGGCATTAAACACAGAGCTTAGATATAGAAGTACAAGAGATTTTTTAGAAGACCTCAAAAAGGAAAAAGTGAGAAATGATAAGGAAGAGGCGGCACATAGGAAGAAGGTCAGAAATCGTTTTATTGCAGTGGTCTCTTTTGTGTTGACGGCGGCCGCGGCACTGGTTGTTTTTGTCGGATACACAAAGGGACGGATTTTCGAAGATGAGATAACTATGTGGGTAGTAGCGGATTCGGAACAGGACATAGAAAAAGCTCGTTATGAGGCGGTAATTAGTTCGTTTCGTGAATATTATCCTCAGATACAGGTGAAGTTAGAGGTGGTCAGAAGTAGTGAGTTAGAAGAAAAATTTTTCTCGACAAAGGATGCAGAAAAGCCGGATTTGTTAGAAACGACCCATGCTTCTGAAACGGTGCTGAAAAGCTGTAAATCTCTTTCAGATGTATTGTATGAGAACGAGGAGGTTTTTGTCAGCGAGCTAGGGAAGGACATTATTTCTAATTATGAGAAACAGCTTCCGTTGGGCTTTTATGCAACGGTTGTATATAAGCAATCTGGTGTGGCACTAGAAGAGCTTTTGTCGGCAGATCCGGAGGAATTTGTAGTGGATGCTGTTGGGTATGTGGAAAGCGACACGACACTTTATACCGATGTGCAGAAGCAGGTAGCGGGAAGATATGAGGTTGTTGCTGGAAATAAAAGGGAAGTTTATTTTACGGATTTGTTTAGTGTGTTTTCAAGGGGAATCAATAAGGAAAAAGCGGCGAAAGCATTACTTAGCTATATGTTGACAGAGGTAGGACAGGAAAAATTACATATCACATATAAGAGTAACTATTTACCGATTGCAGATGGAATGTTTGAACTATATGTAGGAGAAATTTATAGGGAATTGAGCTTTTTAGAAGCGTCCTTAGAGGAATACGAGGAGATAGTAAAATGAAATTATGTTTGGGATGTATGGAAATGTATGAAGATCAGTTTGAGCTCTGTCCATGTTGTGGATATGAGAACAATGCAATGCCGGAGGAGGCATTTCATTTGACACCGGGAACTGTGATTGGCGAGCGGTATATCGTTGGAAAGGTGCTTGGGTTTGGCGGATTTGGCGTGACCTATATTGGTTATGACAGAGAGCTTGAAAAAAAAGTTGCAATCAAAGAATACTTACCGAGTGAGTTTGCGACAAGAACGCTACATCAAACAAAGGTTACGGTGTATGGTGGTGATAAAACGGAACAATTTGGACTTGGTATGACAAAGTTTGTGGAGGAAGCAAGAAAGCTTGCAAAGTTTAGTGAAGATACTGAGATTGTAAATGTATATGACACGTTCATGGAAAATGATACGGCGTACATCATAATGGAATATCTGGAAGGGGAAAATCTTAGACAGATACTGGAACAAAAAGGAAAACTTTCTTTGGAGGAAACAGAAAAAATCATACTTCCGATTTTTCGTTCCCTAAAAACGGTACATGAGATTGGAATTATTCATAGGGATATTGCTCCAGATAACATTTTTATTACAAAGGATGGAAGGATAAAATTACTTGATTTTGGTGCGGCAAGATATGCTTCTGCAACACACAGTAGAAGTCTTACGGTGATTTACAAACCGGGGTATGCCCCAGAAGAGCAGTACCAGAGCCGTGGAGAACAAGGCCCGTGGACGGATGTTTATGCACTTGCTGCAACATTATATAAATGTATTACTGGAATTACTCCGGATACTTCTCTTGAAAGAAAGGTGAAGGATACTTTAAGGGAGCCATCTAAACTAGGCATTGATATTCCGAAGAATAAAGAAAATGCGTTGATGAACGCACTGAATATTCAGGTGGCTTCACGGACAAAATCGGCAGAAGAATTTTTAAAGGAATGGGAATCCAAAAGCGAGGTTGTAAGAATCGTTGAAAAAATAAAGACGATGGATGTAGGACGGCTTAGTAAAAAAGCAAAAGTAGGAATTATAGCAGGAATTATCTTGCTTGCGGCAGGAATAGCAGCAGTGTTGGGGCTTGGTGGCGTATCCTCAATTGAGGATAGTATAAAAATCGCACAAGGAAGTGTCCGGGTACCGTCAGTTGTAAATGAAAATTTTGAGGAAGCGGTTAAAATTACGGAAAATGCCGGCGTACATATGATGCAAGAGGATACAAAATATGACGCAATGATAGAAAAGGGAAAAGTTCTGACACAGAGCGTGGAGGCAGGGCAACTGATGAATGCGGTTGAGAGCCTCATGGTAGTTGTTTCAGGCGGTATCCGGCAGATTTATGTACCGGAAATTGCAGGAAATACAAAGAAAGTTGCACTAGACACATTATTGCAGGAGGGCTTTACCTATCGACTGGTGGAGGAATATTCAACAACTGCAATAGGAAATGTTATTCGCACAGATTACTTGGCGGGAGCACAATGCGATGAAGGAACAGAAATTGTTGTATATATATCAAAAGGAGTAGATCCGGCAACCATTGTGATACCGGATGAGGATGAGAATGAAAAAACGGTAGAATATGTGGTGGAGGACTATATCAACCGTACAGTGGAGGAAGTTAGCACCATTTTGTCTGCGTATGGTATTTATCTTGATTATTCAGAACAGGTTGCTTCTGAACTGGTGGAAAAAGACCATATTGTTTCCCAAAGCACACCAATAGGAACGAAATTAACGGTCGGTGATACAGTAAAAGTTGTAATGAGTACAGGGATTCCGATGGTTAATGTAGGTGATATTATCGGGTGGCAGTTTACGGATAGAAAGACGATGCTTGAGGAAATGGGCTTTATTGTAGAAAAAGGCGGGGAAGAGTATAGCAATAATCGGGCGAAGGGCTTAATTCTTTCCGCAAAAACGGAATCGGGTGAAGTTATTACAGATGGTATGACATTGAAAAAAGGTACAAAGATTATTTGTACCGTCAGCATAGGACCAAAACCGACGAGTACGCCGAAACCGACAAGCACGCCGAAACCGACAAGCACGCCGAAACCGACGGCAACTAATGCGCCGGCTTGGATTGCCCATGAACATAACTGGAGTGACGCAACATGCACAAAAGCAAAAACTTGTACTTCTTGTGGAAGCACAGAAGGGGTGGCACTGGGGCACAAGTGGAGTGCGGCGACGTGTACGAAAGCAAAGACCTGTAGCGTATGCGGAGTGACGGAAGGAAGCGCGGCAGGTCATAAGTGGAGTGCGGCAACGT
>CAYTRJ010000016.1:0-21778 GCA_964440185.1 uncultured Faecalimonas sp.
GTGTCCGTTCCAATAGAGAATCAGGTATTGGAAGATTTGATATTATGCTGATTCCGAAAGTAAAATCGATACCAGCATTTATCTATGAGTTTAAATATACAAAAGATAAAAAGGTAAATCTGGAGGAACTTGCAGACGAAGCGTTGAAGCAAATTGATGAGAAGAAATATGAAACGGAATTGAGTGATTCAGACATAAAAGAAATTATGAAGATTGGGATTGCGTTTCGAGGGAAGAGTGCTGTCGTAAGAAGTGACCATAAAGGAGTTGTTGAGTGTATTTTTTCGTGAAATTAGAATGGAGAGAATAATGAAGCCACAAATATACGTAGATGCAGATGCGTGCCCGGTAGTACGTATCATAGAAAAGATTGCAAGTAAATATTCTGTACCATGCATACTTTTATGCGACACGAATCATGTCATGACTTCTGATTACAGTGAAGTAATCATTGTTGGAGCAGGAGCTGATGCGGTAGATTTTAAACTGATTTCGCTTCTTAAAAAGGGAGATATTTGCGTGTCTCAGGACTATGGTGTTGCGGCAATGGCTCTTGGAAAAGGATGTTTTGCAATCCATCAAAGTGGAAAATGGTATACGAATGAGAATATTGATCAGATGCTGATGGAAAGACACCTTGCAAAAAAGGCAAGGAGGAGCAGTAAGAAAAATCATTTGAAAGGACCGGCAAAGAGAACAAAGGAAGATGATATACGATTTGCAGAGTCTTTTGAGAAGATGGTTCGGAAAGCAAAAGAATTGAATAAATGATGTAGGGTATGCTTTGTGTGTGAAAAAAGGTTTACACATGAAGCATACCTTTTTTGGTTATCTGGAAAACGTTATCATTATCATGTGATAAGTTGCGATTTCCAATTTTCTGAATTGTAGTTCAAATGAAAGAAGAGATTGTGAGGTTGCAGAAGAAATATATGGAATAGTAGTATTGCTTTTATTACATTTATACGATATAATCGTATGTATACGAGAAAAGTAATGTTATCATAGGGAAGGGATAAATGATGTCACGAAAAATGCAAAATATTAATTTTACAAAATTGAAAATATTGAAAACGGCAATAGATTTATTTTTGGAACAGGGATATAGTGCAACATCATCTATGCAAATAGGTAAAAAATTAAACATTAGTCCAGGAACGCTTACCTATCATTATTCGACGAAGGAAGACCTTCTTGCTATTCTGATACAGTTACTTGCTGATTTCCAATGGGAATCTGTGAAAAATATAGTAAATGATGGTGAAACACCGATAACGGCGCTTTGTTTTGAGCTGACTGCGATGGCAGCAATGTGTGAGGAGGACGAACTGGCAAGAGATTTGTATATATCAGCTTATACCAGCCCGAAAGCATTAGAGATTATACGAAGCAACGATATGAAGAGAGCAAAAAAAGTTTTTGCAGAGTTTTGCCCGGAATGGACAGATGATATGTTCGCAGAAGCGGAAATATTGGTTTCTGGAATTGAGTATGCGACACTTTTAACTACGCCAACTTCCCCTCCTTTGGAAACTCGAATTGAGGGAGCAATGAAAACGATTCTTGGTATTTATAATGTACCAGAGGAACGGATTCGGAAAAAGACTGAAATGGCTTTGAAAATGGATTATCGTAAATTTGGTTCAGAGGTGCTGGATGCCTTTAAGGATTATGTACAGGAAGTGACTGAAGGTATTGTAACTGAAGCAGAGAATTTAAGAAATTCAACAATAATAAAAATGTAAAAATGCAGAGGGATATCCCTCTTAGTAGTATATACATACTACTAAGAACTCTTCTTGTCTGCAACGAAAAGGAGTGATCATATTGGGGAAAGATAGTAGAGGTAGTCCAACTGAGGAAAAGAAAAAATAAAGTGAATTATTTGTTACACTAACTAAAATGATAAGAAAATCTCAAAAAGAAAAGGAGAAAAGAAATGAAAAAAATAACAAAAAAATTGTCAGTAATGCTTCTTACTGCTATGATGCTTCTCACAACAGTTTCTACTGTTCATGCGGCAAACAATCAATCATTTACAGTACAATGTGCTAAGAAGGGTTATACTTTTGAAGTATTTCAGATCGCAACATATGATGAAACAGCAGGTACATATGCTGCAAAAGCAACTGATGCGGATGTAATGACTGAACTTGGAAAAAGTTTAAAAAGTACACAAGATCTTCTTGCAGCATGTGACAAAGTAACTGATAAGAGTACTCTCGGAACTTCGTGTGGAAGCTGGCTCACAACTGGAGCTGATAAAACTTTTGAAAATCTTGCAAAGGGAATCTACTATGTAAAATGTACAGGTATTCCTGTTGCAGATGCTGTAGTGTTAAAAAATTCAATCGTTGTTCTTCCTGGAACAACTACATTTTCTGTTGATGCGAAAGTGAAAGATGGTTCTACTCCAAATATTAACCATTCTTTTGGTGATGGTACATCTGCTGATAAATCTTATGGTACAAATGATGAAATCACATACAAGTGTACTGTTGATGTTACTGGTACAGCTACAAATAAATTGGAAAAGTTCATTATTAAAGTGAACATGGACGCAGGTCTAGATGAGAATACAGTTGCTATTAAGAGTGTTCAGGCTGTTCAGGCTGCTTCTAGAAGCGTGGCAGTTGATCTTGATTATGAAAAAATTGATTATGAAGGTGCTACATTTGCCATTTCAATTAAGGAAGATGAGTTGAATGAGGCTGCCTTTTATAACTTTGATCAAGTTGTTGTTACTTTCACAGCGAAACTTGCAGCAGATGCACCAGTAAATACAGCAATCAAGTGCCAAAGTGCTCTTGTTTATAAGTTTGCTAATCAAGATAAGGTGACAGTAGATGGTAAAACAGTTTCAGTGAAAACTTACGAAATGGGCGTAAAGGTGACAGATAATGCGAAACAAAATTTAGCAGGTGCAACTTTTAATGTTTATGCAGATTCTGACTGTACAAAACTGCTTGCAACTGCAACATCAAGTGAAGAAGGAGTTGCGATGTTTACCTATAGATTTGCAGCTGGTACATACTATGTAAAGGCAACTGCTGTACCTAACGGATATAACCTTAATACAACCGTAGTTCCAGTAAATATCCAAGCTGATTCCACAGGAACTACTATGGTTAATTTTACATTTGCTGAGACAGCTGTTCCAAGTACAGGTGATGTAGGAAGTATGATGTTTAATTTAGGTGGTTTTGCAATGATTGGTTTTGCAGGATTGTTATTTATATCATACAAAAACAAAGAAAAAAACTATAGATAATCAGATATGACTCGGCGGCAATCCGGAATATCATAAAGGAAACAAGTATGAAAAAAAAGCTACACATTACTGCAATTATACTTATCACTGTTGCCGGGATTGCCTTACTATCTTATCCCCGCATCAGTAAAGTGATAAATGCTGTTTTATCAAATGATATGGCAACAGCATACATCGAAAGAGTTGAATCTATACCGGATCCAGAGATGGAAGCATTGTTGGAACAGGCACAATTTTACAATGAAAGTCTGTTTTACAATGCGGTTCTGGATACAGAGCTTGATGATACAACTGATGAAAGGATAGCTCCTGATTATGAAGATGTATTGAGTACAGATAAGAATGGACTTATCGGCTATATTGACATTCCTAAGATTAATGTGTATCTTCCTATTTACCATGGAACATCGGATGATGTTTTGAAAAAAGGAGTCGGTCACATTGAAGGAACTTCTTTACCAGTCGGGGGAGAAGATACACACAGTGTCATCTCTGCACATTCTGGATATCCTACGCAGACGTTTTTTGATTATCTGACAGAGCTTAATGAGGGTGATGTGTTTTATATCCATGTTTTAAATGAAACTCTCAAATACGAGGTCGATCAGATTAAAGTTGTTTTGCCGACAGATATCACAGACTTTGCTATTATAGAAGGGGAAGATTATGTTACGTTGCTGACTTGTACCCCTTATTCCATTAATACTCATCGGTTGTTGGTGCGTGGAAGCAGAGTTCCAAATGATGAAACTTTTGCAGATGCGGAACCAACAGTTCTCCGTACTGGTGATAAGACTTTTTATTTTTTAAATTATGCAGTTTCGTATTGGGAAGCAGCGTTGATTGTTTTCATAGTAATCGTGGTGGCTGCAATACCAACCATATGGATTATACGAAAAAAGCGTAAAATTTCAAATTATGTATGTGAATCAGGAAATAGATGTATAGATCATGAAGATGGAACAAAATAGATTAAAATGGAAAAGAATAAAAAAGAAAGAACTCATAGAACAGGTGACTGCAGATAGAAAGTATATTGAGGCATTGGAAGCAAGACTTTCTGCTTCGGAGATTGAAGCCTGTAAAGAAACAATCGATTGTGTTGTGCGGGATGATTCGGAAGCATTGCAAAATGCTTATTGGAACCGTGAACAGACAAAGAAGATTCTTCTTCATATGTTCTATGCACTTTTGCTGGCAGCAGCAATTGCTGTTTTAATATCAAACTATATCATTTCAATTGTAGAGATATATGGTTCTACTATGGCACCTACGCTATATGCAGGAGATACAGTAGTCTGCCTGAAAAACACGACGTATGATATTGGAGATGTTGTGGCCTTCTACTACAATAATGATCTGCAGGTCAAGAGGGTAATAGCAAATGCAGGCGATTGGGTGGACATTGACGAAGAGGGACGTGTCTATCTTAATGGAGCTGAATTGAATGAACCATATCTGTTTGAACAGGCACTTGGTAGTTGCGATATTGATTTGCCGTATCAGGTGCCGGATGGCTGTGTATTTGTCATGGGGGATAACAGAGGGATTTCTATTGACAGCAGATGTACTGAAATAGGTGCTATAGAAAAAGAACGCATACTAGGAAAATTGATTTTTAAGATTTGGCCATTCCCGGAAGTCGGGCTGGTTCATTAAAAAGGAGAAGCCGATATGAAAAAGAAGACAAATTATAATATAAATAAAATTTTGGCTGAGACAACGCAAAGAGGAGGGTGTCTTGCTAGGATTCTGTGCCTGCTCCTTGTTTGTATTTGCCTA
Source organism: uncultured Faecalimonas sp. (assembly GCA_964440185.1). Lineage (GTDB taxonomy): Bacteria > Bacillota > Clostridia > Lachnospirales > Lachnospiraceae > Faecalimonas. The sequence continues at coordinate 5,054 of CAYTRJ010000016.1, forward strand.
CTTGGCCAAACAGCAGTTGTTGTCAGAGCGGAGTCTGTTACTGCTGAATCTGATATTGCTATACCGGAAGTGGAAATTGGATTATTAGATTCCACAGATGGAAGGTACGAATTATCCTTCAGCTTGAAGGAAAATGAGAATTATTCAGAGATAATCATAAAAACTAGTTTATCTGACTGGATTGAATTGGAACAAATAGACGAATGCAGCATTACAGATAGTCTGGGAGAACTATCAGAATCCACTGGCCGTATTATGACAGCAGAATATGATGAAGCGACGCATTCAATTTTCTGGTCTCTGAGCATAAATGATGAGAGCCAATTGGATCAGGAATATACATATCACTTAAAGGCATTACTTCATCCAAACTGGGAGTTATTGCAAGAACAGGATGCTTCGTCAAGAAATGTCATAAGTAAAGCAGAAGTTTCTTATCAAACCATAGATGATGAATCCGCATGGCTTTCTACAGAACTTGATGTATCTGATGTAGTTATACCAGAAGTTGCTCAAACAACTACGTCAATCAAGCTACTTTTGGTGGATGCAGATACAGAATCTCTGATAAGTGGGGCGGCATTTTGTCTAGAGAAAGAAGTGGATGGAATATATGAGCAGCTAGAAGAGGGTCTCATATTAGAAACAGGATATAATCTGGATAATCTTACATATGGAACATACAAACTGATTGAAATGCAGGAGCCGGAAGGATACCTTCCATTGGAAGAAGAGTGGATTCTTGAAATCAGTCAGGAAGGTGTATGCCTAGTACAAGAGAGTGATGGTATTCTGTTAACAACGGAAGATGGAGAAACAATCCTTACAATATATCATGTGCGTAATGATGAAGCAGAGAAAGATTTGCGACTTCCATCTACTGGAGGAAACAGTGCTACACGATGTTTTACCTGTGGATTGATATTGATGCTCGGTACTATGTTGTGCCTATTCTTGGTAAGAAATACGAAAAACTATCATAATTAAGAGAGGGATTGTTGTTATGAAAAATAGGAAAAATATAAAAAGAACAGTAGCCTTGCTGGTTATGATAGTGGCTATGTTTGGGACGGGGATTCCTGTAAGAGCAGATAAACATGGAACGGCAAAGATCCTAGATGTTTATTTGTCAGATGATAAAGGCACTATGTTGAATGATTCGAATGGAAGCAGATTGGGATTGAAAGATGTAAAAATAGGCGAAACCGTTTATTTTACAATCAAAATAAACAACACACAATCCGAAGAATATGTGAAAGTTTATATCAAAAAGCAGAGTGGTTTATCTCTAAATAAAAGTAAGGCAGTTCAGCTTGAGAATACGAATGATAAATCTGATACTGGTTATTGGCAAGAATCTACATATAAATCGGAAGATAAATCGGAAGAGTGCTATTCGCTAGAAATTGCATCCACTTTGCGTGATAAGATAAGTGATCAAGATAGTTCCTATATCACTCTTTGCTATCCGGTAGAAATTACAGAGGATATCGCCTTGAATGAGGAAAAAGAGCAGAAAGTCTTTCTTGTAAGAAAGGCAGCGGTCAGTGGTGAGGGACAAGTTACATATACTCCAGAAAATGATAAACCAGCTAAGGTCAGAGTACTTGGTTTCACAGTCAAAGTTACAGATCAGGATGCTCCGTCTATCTGCTTAAAAGATGTTGGATTTACTTTGACGAAAAAGGGTGACGAAGAGGGAACTAGCCGTTTTACAGATGAGAACGGTGAAATTGTATTTAGTGGTTTGACTGCGAGCACAGAGTATATCTTGAAGCAAAATACAAGCATAGAAGGGTATGATTTGAGGACTGCTCCGATTACGGCAAAAATTGATGAAAATGGTGATATTTTCTTCGACGATAGTACAACCAGTGGAGATACTATAACCATTCGGATGAAGGCTATCGCGATGCCAAATACAGGAAATCATGGTACTGCCGCATTTTCTATTATAGGATGTGCTTTTATCGCTGTAGCAATTGTGTTAAGTATTGCTTTCAAAAAGCATTATCTTTCTAAATAGGAAACAGACGTATGAAGAAAAATGGGATGATAGTTTTGCTGACAGCATTGTTTTTACTGGGAGTTTGTCTTATGCTTTATCCGGTATTTAGCCATTATTGGAATAATGCGAATCAGGCAAAACTGATAGTGAGCTATGAGAACAATACGGAAGGTCTTATAGATCAGAAAGAAAAAAAGCTGTTTGAAGAGGCGTTGGATTATAACAGAAGATTAGGTGAAAAGGAAAATCGTTGGAATTTTTCTGAGGAAGAAGTTGAGGAGTATACAAACTGTCTGAGCATGGATGACTCAGAAGTGATGTCTTATATTGACATACCTGCAATTGACTGTCAGCTTCCTATCTATCATGGGACAAATGATGGAATCTTGCAGACCGGTGCAGGGCATCTTATGGGCAGTTCACTTCCTGTAGGTGGAGAGGGTTCCCATTGTGCGATTGCAGGTCACAGAGGACTTTCTAATGCAGCATTGTTTACGGACCTAGATAAATTGAGTACAGGTGATGTGTTTTCTATTTATACTTTGGGTGAAGAACTGGTTTACGAGGTAGATCAGATTCGAATCGTAGAACCAGATGATTTTTCTTATCTTCAGATAGAAGCGGAGATGGACTTATGTACACTGATAACCTGTACACCTAAGGATGTAAATACACATAGACTTCTTGTTCGTGGACATCGTATTGATAGTCCGAATGAAGAGTATCATATAACCAAAGAAGCAGTAGAGAAAAATCCTAACACAGTTGCGGCTGTGCTTTGTATTCCGTTACTGTTTCTGTCATTGGTCATTGCAAAAAAGCGTTTGATGAGAGATGTTAATAAGTAATAGGAGAACTTTCATATATTTTTGATATATGGAAGTTTTTTTAATGGTAAAAATCACGAATATTGTGCGTTTTGCACAAATCGGGGGGGGTAAAATTAGACAAAACACGAATGGACTTGCGCATATTGTTTTGGTAAAATATACAAAAGTTTAAGATAGGAGTAGGGAAAAAGAAAATAAAGGAGGGGAATTTGATGAAAAAACATAGCATATCCTTAAGGGTTTTGGCTATTATCATGGTTTTCCTGCTTTTTTTTGTGCCACCAGGCGAAACGCTTTGCGCATATGATGTAACATTATTAGAAAATACGGTGCAAGAAGATACAACTCAGCAAGAGTATGAAGAAGATTCTAAATATCTGGAAGAGACTACGGAAAAGGATTTGGAAGAAATTGTTTCAGAAGAAGCAAACAGCAGTGACGGAGAAGAAGTTCCCATTGCAGAGAATACAGTACTTCCAACGGAGATTCATTATCGGATGCCACAGGATGAGGAGTTAGAGATAGAAGCTCCAGATGATTACACCTATGAAATAGAAAAATCGTCAGCCCGTTCTTCTGAAGAATATATTACATATACGCAAAGGACAGAGACAGGTGAAACGCTTCACGCACCAGAGATTATTTTGCCGGAAGGAATGTTAGTATTAACAGAGGATGCAGAACCATCGGATGCTCTTATAACCGGTTGGATGGTAATGGAATTAACAGGTGCAGTATTAGCCTATGAAGACGGTACGCAGATTACAGAAGGTGAAGTTATTCCGGCGGAGTGTATGAAAGAAATACAGTTGTTTGCAACGGAAGAAGCAGCGGAAGATAAAGAAGGGATTGTACCGAATACAACATTGCTGGCATTAGAGCAGGATATGACAGTGGTGCAGTGTGTAGGGACTGCAAATACAACTTCAAAAACATGGCCTATTTTAGTGCAAGGTGGAAGTAAAAACACATCAAAAGGAGATACAACGACGACAGGTACCACTCGTCATGCATATGGAACTTTGAAAGCAGCCTTAAATGCAATCAACAGTGACACAGGATCCAATGAATTTAAGATTACCTTGTTGGAAGATTATACAGCTACTTATGCTGATCGAGAGGCATTGGGAACTTCATCAGTAGGAAGTGGTGCTATCAAACGAGATCCGAAGCCAACGATTTATTTCACAGGCGCGCTCAATTACGAAGAAGGAATCAGCTATGATAGTTGGAAGACCTTGAATTTTAATAGCAGTTCTATATATTTCGAAGGTTTTTCCGGATATTTTACAAAAATGAATATCCAAGCAACGAGTGGGGCAAATATTTATTGCAATCAAAATGATATGACATTTCATGATGTCAAATTCTTGTCAATGATCAATCAATTTATGGCTGGAAGATATTTGGGTGACGCAGATCGCGATTCTACGCTTATTTTCGAAGAAATCGTGACAAGCCAAGAAACACCGATAAAGTACATACATGCTTGTTCTGACATAACTTCTTCTGGAAGGGCAACTTTGATTTTTCGAAATTCAACGATATATGGAAATATTGTTGCAGGACCGTCAGGTACAATATGGACACATACAGGAGATGTGGAAATACGTTTATCGAATACATCCATCCGAGCATATGGTAAGACTGAGGATATGTTAACAGAAGGCTGGTGGAAAACAACCGGAGGCGTAGTATGTGGAACTGGAGAAGGTGGTAATATCACAGGAACTGTGGATATTAAGGCCTATGATGATTACTATGCAGAAAATGGAACCTGGTTCAGTATGAATCGAAACGAGGATCAAGGGATAGTTGGTAATATTCGATTTTTGTTCCGATTAACATCTCAATATTTAGAAAAAGTTGGTACTTTTTACAAGGAGTCGAAGATTAAAGGAACACGCTCGATTTTAGTTAGAAAATCAGAAAAAGCGAAAACAGATGAGAAACTAATCATAGCAAATATGTTTGGCTGGGACATAATGGATCTGCAAAACTGTCAGGTAACTTCTGAAGAGTTCTTTGGACATATGCAAAGTAATTGGAGTTATTTCAATTATGCATCTCATCTGACAACGGATGATGTGGATGATGATCCTTATGTGCCAGCGGCTAATAACAGAGATATGAGGGATGATTTAGATGGAGAAACAAATCTAACTAGTACGACTCTTTATTCTGGCGGAATTGTACATGAGGATGCACGTAACAGACAGTGGTATCAAACACTGAAACTTAAGGATAATTCTTGCGAGTTTAAAGTCAATAACTTTGCTTTGGCAAAATACAATCCAGGCGTAACAAGTAACTCTGGATATGATACAACTAATGGAAGTGTGGGGATTGCTTCTATTCGGAATGGTACAAATGTAATTCGTGTAATTACATGGCATACAGAAAATAAGAATTACAAAGCAAATTTATGTACGTTGTCAGATCCTCCTAATAGCAAAGCATATGCAGTCGCATTATTGCATGTTGGAGAAGGAGCATCTACTACATTAAAAGAAATACAAGCATACAATGTATCGAAAACGAAGAAATGTTCCTCAAAATATGAAAATAGTTTGATTGCAGTGTGGTCGACTCATCCAGCCAATAATACAAATTGGGAGCAGATCGATCTTCACCCAGAACGTCAAGTTTATCTGTTCACTGGAGAATATCTGGGAGAATTTGTTGGTGACAAAGCGGTAGATACAGAGTGGCCAGTGGAAAAAACCCATGATATTGCAAGAATAATTAATGAGTTCTTAAGAGGAGATATTTCACGTGAGTATGTGGAAACAAATGAAACGGATGAAGCGATAAAAACAAAGAAACTGAATAATGCGCGTTGGGACCATTACGGTTCAGGTACATACACCATTTATATCAACGGAAATTATGTGTTGGATGCAGATGATATTCATGCCATTTGTTGTTCTGATGGCCTGGCTGGAAAGAAAATCGTTATAAATATGAATGGTGGAACCATTACCGTTAAGGAGACGACAGATGCAATTACAACGAAAGGGTTAAGTATACCAATAAGCGACGCTAAGGTAAATGAATATCGATGGTGGCAATGGCGTGATGTGAATCCGGGAATGGATTCTTTGAAGTGGGTCAATACCGTCTTTCGATGGAAACCAGAGAAAAATGATACAGAGACAGCAAATGCTACGGACTATTATATGTGTGCAAATGGAAGAAAGCTTTCATTTGAAAATTGTACCTTTCAAGGAGAGTACATGTATCTGAATGGTGGTATTCAAGATAAAGCTACAGGTTATGGGTTGAATTCGGAATTGTCTTTTGTAAATTGTAAAAACATAGGTACGATTTATGCAAACTGCGGAAAAGATAAATTAGAAAGCTGCAATATTACAGTAGATCATTGTACCGGTGTAGGAGGAGAACCGATAAAGATCATATCTTCTTATGATGAGAGTGGTCCACAATATGGTATTACGAATCTGACAATCCATGTGAAGGACAGTAGGGTATCAGTTACCGGAAATACTAGTACAAATCATATTATAACCCAATATACATTGGAATCTTGGGATGCTGAGCTTTCTTTTCAAAGTCCATATAGTGGTAGTTCTAAGGTGTGTTTACATGATGGTACAGTTCTTACTGGAACATGTGCAGCTGATCCTAATAAAAATTCAGAAAAAATGTATGTGGATGGAACAGTCAGTACAAAATCAGGAGAAAATGTATATATCAAAGATATGAGATATATTTATATAAAATCGGGCGGTGTACTGAAGCTGGGGGATTCTGCCACGAAGTCGGAAGGCGGTATTGCAGCTGGAACGAAGTCAACGTGTTTGTATTTTATGGGAAATGCAAAACTGCTGTTTGATTGGGCACCAAAAGATGCAGTAAATAGAACGATTCAAACTCTATATACAGATAGTAATACTACCAACAATGAGTTATCTATTACTTATGACTATGAAGGATCTGGGACAGCAGGAAGACCGTTGATTGTAAAAGGTTCATTTGCAAAGAATTCTAGTGAGCGATTACGTGTTTCCACTACCATGATGCCGACCCATAAGGGAACGGAAGAGTATGTATTAATTGATTTTAATTCTACCAATAGTGCAAAGATAGATCAGTATCAGTGGATTGCAGATCAGCGTTATTACATCAAGATAGGGAAAGCAGACAAATCGCAAATTGTTTTACGAGAGGATACGTTTGCACCACTGGTATATCAGCAGAAGGTAACAGATGGTACATGGAGCAGCAATACGAGTATAACAAATAAGACACCAAAGATTTATGTCAGAGATTATCATGGAAATGGAATTGATCTAAGCGGAAAAAGTGTGAATGGAGCATATGGATATCAGACAGGTGCGCAAGTATATGTTAGTACTCGGAATGTGCCAGTGCAGAGCAGTGGAATCTGTGATTTTGAACCGCAAGGTGATGATAAACAATTAACAACTTATACAAAGCATATATCTGGTTCGATTACAGATATTCAAGGCAATGCATTAAATCCTTCTGAATTGTCTCCAGTGTATGAGTTTACGCTGCCAAAACAGACGTATTCTGCATCGACAAATTATTTTATCTATGTTCGAGATGTGGCAGGAAACTGGAGCAAGTTCTTATTAGATACAAAGGCACCAACATTGGAAAGCTATAGTGCAGAGGTAGCGTACTCTTCAGACAAGACATATAGCTATACCTTTACGCTGAGCTTGGGAGATACAACACAGGGTACCAATATTGCAACGACAGACCTTCTTCTGGACCATGATGGTGTGTCGCTTCAATATAAAGCAGATGCAGCAAAGTATGCAGGAGAGAAGGTAACTGGAGTGATTGTGAAAACATATAGTTTTACTACATGGCAGAGTTCTCACAGCAATACGTATTGTAGTACCAAAGCACTGGGAAACAATCGGTATGAGGTAACCTTGCGAATAGATCAAAACAGCTGGCAATCGATTTATTATATTCAACTTCAAGATTCCTATGGGAACTTCTCAAAATTCCAATTCTGCCCGATTGTCTATGATGCAACAAATGGAGATACTACATCAGGTACATTTGATAGTGGAACATATGGATATACGGTATGTCAGTATAATGAGACGATGAAAGCAGCGCAGGTTCCAACTGAACCATATTTGAAAAATGTGGGGAAAGATGAAAAACGTTTCCAATATTGGTACAAAAAAGGGAATACTTCGAAAACCGAAGTTACATTAACATCTACAACTATTAAGACTGGAACAATCTACTATCCGAAATGGTCAACTCCGGTGCTGACATTGGTGCAAAAGAGTATTGGAGATGGCATCAGTTACAATCAAGATTTTCAGTATGTAATACAATTCATGGGAACAGATTTGACGAAGGGAAGCACACTGAAAGGAATAGGTGGAACGACTATATCAGGGGTATCAAGTCCTGGAAATCAAAATTATAAATTGGATAGTGACTTGTGCATTACAGTTACTTTGAGGCCAGGCCAGAGCATGAGTTTTGATTTGTCAGATCTGGATTATCAAGTGAAGATTACCCAGATTAAGGGAATTGGAAGTTTGTCAGTGACAGACAAGAATGGAAGTACAGTTGATATTACTCAAAATCAAAATGTGAAAGAAGCAAATGAGACTTTTACATTTACGAACACCTACAATCTGGTTGCGACTGGAATGCAGAATAATGGTATCTATCAAGATACATGGACAATTGGTGTAGCGGCTTCATTGCTTATGATCTTGTATGCTGTAGCCCGATTGAGAAAAGGAGGCAGAGGTAGATGGAAGTAAGCGAGAAGCAGGAAGAACAGCAGGAATCTGTGTTAGGAAGTATCCTGCGAGAGATTTTATATCTTTTATTAAAAATCATAGCAATTGTTACTGTATTTTGGATCATATTTACTTTTGTCTTTGGCGTGGTACGGTATTCGGATAATGCGATGATACCAGCTGTAAAAGACGGAGATCTGGTCTTTTACTATCGACTGGAAAAAGAATATGTTGCTTCGGATCTGATCCTTTTGAAATACCAAGGGAAAGAACAGGTACGAAGGGTGGTAGCTACCGAAGGGGATTTGGTAGATATCACAGAAGAAGGACTGTTTATCAATGGTGCACTTCAACAGGAGCAGCAGATTTATGAACAGACCAATAGGTACGACACAGGAGTAGAATTTCCTATGAAACTGGCTGAGGGACAGGTTTTTGTACTAGGTGACAGCCGGGAAAATGCATCGGACAGCCGAGTTTACGGAGCGGTCAATGTAGATGATACCTTAGGTAAGGTGATGACGATCATTCGTCGTAGAGGATTCTAGTCCAAGATAAGTTCATTCTCCTTCTGGATAAGAAGGATGTGGAATAAAAACGAAAAGGAGAGAGAAAAATGAAAAAGATGAACAAAATGAAAAAAATGTTTGCCTCATTAGCAATGGCAGCAGTTATGGTATTAGGAAGCGCGATGCCAGCAAAAGCAGAAGGCAACCCTATTACTGTTGGAAATGACACAACAGCAAAAGCAGAAGTGGTGTATAAGATGGCTGATGTAGTAGAAACACCAGATACTACATTTGAAATTACTTATACTGCAGATGGATTCTATCAGAATGGTACGAAAGTGGATGGTGTAACAAATCCTTCCATTGCATCAGACACAATTACATTTAATAAAAATAGTACTGCTGCTACAGAAAATGATATCAAAACACTTACATTAGAAGGAGCAGATTATTTAGCAAAATTTAAAGCAGGATTAACGGCTTCTGGATTAAAAGCAGGTGTTTACAAGTATACTGTAAAGATTACAAATAAATCGATTACAAAGAATCATTATGAAGATGAACTTATCACAGATTCTACTACTTATACATTAGAATTCTATGTAAGCCAAAATACTACAACAAAAGCATTAGAAGTAAAGAGCCTTGTTATTCATAACGGTTCTACTAAAACAGATCAACTACGTTTTACAAATGAATACATTGCAGATGCAATTGTAAAACCAAAACCAGATCCAGATCCATCAAATCCTCCTCAAGAACCAGATCCAGATGATCCAACAACTTATGGATTAAGTATTGAGAAAAAAGTTGATGGTGCAAATGCAGACAACAATACAGAATTCAATTTCACAATGAAGATTGTAAAACCAGATTTAACAGGGGCATCGGAAACAACATATGATTATTATATTGTGAATGCATCTGGTAAAGTAGGCACCACAAAGCAAACTGCTTCCTATGGTACTGATAAAGTAGTTAAATTAAAAGCAGGCGAAAAGATTCTTGTAAAAAATTGCTATGCAGGTTCTAAATTAGACCTTAAGGAAACAGGAACAGCAAACTGGACAGCTTCTTACGCAGCAACATTAAATGGAACAGCACAATCTAACACAAATGCAGCTATGGGAGCTGATTTAGCAATTACTACAGCAAAATTAGGACAAAAGACAAATGAAGTTACATATACCAATACTTATTTTGAAAATGCTGCAACAGGTATTATTGTAAATAACCTTCCATTTGCTATGATGATTGCTATCGTGGCAGCAGCATTTGTTGCAATAGTTGTTGTAAACAGCAAGAAGAGAATTAGCAGAAGATAGTGAAGAATCAAGTGGAAAATAGATACAGAGGCATCAGTAAGGGGATTCGGGCAGTAAACGGACTGCTGGATTACAGTTTGATCTTACTGCTGCTTCTGGCTCTTTTATACGGATGTTATGCATTGTGGGATTCACAGAATCTTACACAAGAAGCGACGGCTGAGCAATATGAGATTTATAAGCCAGAAGAGAACGAACTTGGATTTCAGGAACTACAGCAGATCAATCCGGATGTATTTGGCTGGATTTCCATTTATGGAACACCAATTGATTATCCTATCGTACAAGGAGAAGATAATTGGGAATATATTAATAAAAATGCAGAAGGAGAATATGCACTGACAGGAGCCATCTTTCTAGATGCTTATGGGGATCCAGAAATGAAGAGTTTTCACAATATCATATATGGACATAATATGGTGCCAAATGTGATGTTTGGAAGTATTAAGGAATTTAAGGAACAGTCTTTTTTTGACAGTCATCTTTATGGCAGTTTGTATGTTCGTGGAGAAATGTATGGTCTTGAAATTTTTGCATTGATACATGCGGATGCTTATGATCAGGAGATTTATCGGAATAATCTGACTGAAGATGACCGAGAGGGATATTTAGAAGCTATCAGTCAGCGTGCAGTACATGAACGTCAGATAGGTGTTACTGTGGATGATAGGATTCTTCTGTTGTCTACTTGTTCATCGGATTCTACAAATGGAAGAGATATCCTTGTGGCTCGCATTACGGAGGAGATTTTTGAACAGACAGAGAAAGAAGGGACGTAAATAACAGTAAAATGAAAGTATTTGATATTTTAAATGAAATGTTAAACCTGTTTTTTATGATTCTCTTAGTCATCTTGTTTGGCTATGGCGTATATGGGATTGGTGATAGTTATATCTTAGAAGAAGAGGCATTGCCGAAGCATTATGAAATCTATTGTCCTACGCAAGATCCACTTAGTTTTCAAGAACTTCAGAACATAAACGAAGATGTCTGTGCATGGATCACAATTTACGGAACACATGTAGACTATCCAGTAGTGCAAGGAGTAGATAATAGCACGTATTTGATGCATAACGTACAGGGAGAATATAAGTTGTCTGGTTCTATTTTTGTGGATTGTAATGATCAGAATGATTTCTCAGATTTCAATACGATTCTATATGGTCATCATATGGAAGGTGGAGCCATGTTTGGGGATTTGGAACAATATAGTGATTCTGAATTTGCAGACAGTCACTTATATGGTACGATATTTGTAGATGGAAAGACTTATGGACTAGAAATGTTTGCGTTTATAGAGACCAGTGCCTATCAATGTGGATTGTACCGTGCGCCAATTCAAAATATGCAGGTTCGGCAAAATTATTTGGATGAAATTCGTGAGACTGCAATGTGGTATCGTGATACTTCAGTTACAGAGAAAGATCGACTGGTCGTTATGTCAACTTGTACAGAACGCATTACAAATGGAAGACATATTTTAGTCGGGAAAATAACAGAACAAATTTATGAAAATCCATATGAAGTTCCAGAAGAGGAAAAAGTAGTGGAACAGATTGATTCCATAGATTGGACCATATTTTGGAGGACCAGTGCAAGAAAAATAGGTGCATTGTTGCTTATGCTCGTTGCTGTTTTGCTTATGCTGGCAACTGGACATGTACGATATCGTAAGGAGAAATAAGACAACTGACAAAGGAGTATTTGTGAAAGAAAAATGAATATATGGAAAAAAATCATACTGTTTTTGGCGGTTGGTATTTTACTGTTAGCGACACAACCAAGTTATGCGAAGGAACAAAATACAGATATTGTAGTAACCCTTTGTGTGGAACAATCTTCAATGGAAGAGAACGGTATTGCATCTGGAACATATTCTTATGTGCTATCTGCCATGGAAGAAGGAAATCCTTTGCCGGAAGGCGGCGAGGAGGGCATTCTTAATTTTGAGTTGACAGGGGAAAGCAGAAAGGAATTGACACTGACCTATCGTGAGGCTGGAGTGTATACTTATCGATTGCAGCAAAAATCGTCAGAGCAGAATTATACAATTGAAAATTATGTGATTCAGGATAGAGATGGAAATCTTATCGTGAACACTACCATCCGACATCAAGATGGTAATAAAGCACCAGGATTGTTCTTTACCATTCCAACTGTTAAAAAAGATACACTGGTTTCACAGACACCTGTAAAAACAGGGGATGTGCAGCCTATTTTTACATTTATGTTATTGTTTGGAATTGCTGGTGTGGTGTTGTTTGAACGAAAAAAGCAATCATAGGGATAAAAAAGTAGTCCTTATGATTGCTTTTTTTTAATGTATTGCATTTTCCCAAAGAGTAGATTCTGGCCAGTCTGAAGTATCAAAACAATCGCGGATACATTGACAATAATAGTCAAGTTTTTTGCGAGCCGGAGCGGCAAGTATCTCTCCGGTCATTGCGGCTTCGAATAATGTAGCGCGGTCTTCTGTTGAAAAACTTTTTCCGTAATCACTAGCAAAGTATGGTGTGAAGGATTCATGGAAATATTCCATAGGCATTATTTCATAAGATTCATAATACCCACCTGTCTCAGGTTGGATCGCTGTAAAGTTATCTGGATTCAAAGACCACCAATGTTCTTCTGAATAAAGTGCATCCTCACAATAAAGTGCATGGTGTTCTAGGACCTTGTCGATCATATGCGAGGTCTCGTGATAAAAAGTTCTTTCCAGAGAAGCAGAGGAATCATTGATATTTAAAACCATAGTGATCACTCCGTTTTCATGCTGTACAAATGCATTTGGCGCATATTCTTCTATCATTTCCTTGTTTGTAATATTTCCCATTAGATTAATTTCAATCGTTCGATAACTTCCGTAGTAAAGTTGATGAAAAAATCCACTTGGATAAGAAGCGAAGGCTCTCTCTAAAACAGAAAATGCATTTTCGATTTGTTCGGGATCCAATACTTGTTCTGCTTCTTTATCAGAGTAATCCATTTCACATTGTTCTGCGATTTTAATTGTCACACCATATTTTTCAGAGAGTTCTTCTGCTTGTTCATAATACTGAGATGCAAGCAGAGAATCTTGTGTGTTACTTTTTTCATAATATGATATAAGATTTAAATTTTCATGTGCAACGGATTCTGAAAAGTCCCAAAAATATAGTTGATCGTGTCCGGTGTCATCTATCACAGTAAAGAGATATCCATTTGCTTCTTCAAGCCATAATGGCTGCGAGTAGAATGTTCCGTTTACAGAGGATAATGAACAAGAAGAAAGAAATGTTCCATCTGTATTGTATGCAGATAGAATTTGTGTGCCGTCTGCATTTGTCTCTGTGAGGATCAAATTAGCTGGATTTCCACCAAACTGAACAGAAGAATATGTTACATCAGAAGTAAATTTATAAGGTTCTTGCTGTGTTCCGACAAAATAAGTATTTTTATCGGAAAAAAGTGTGCTTGTCCAAACACCATTATCATATTCCATCCCAGAAAAACTGTCGTCTATTTGAAAGATTTCTAATTCTCCAGATTCTAGATTCAATCCAGCATAACATTCTTTTTTATCAAAGGTATCTAAATCTATATAACGAACACTTAGATTATTTTCTGAGAAAGAATAAAAAGATAGATCACAGGCATGCTCTAAGAGGATTTGTTCGTCTTGTGTTTTTAAATCTACGACATGCATGCCATCTGTACTTGTAAGGCAGTATGCTTTAGTTATGGATGGATTTACATAAATCAAATCACCAGATATAGGATAGTTTTTTTGTTCTGTTAATGTTTCATCATAAATATGTAGGATTCCTTTTTCGGCATCACTAACTACAATTTGATCATTGCATACTTGAACAACCGTTGTATAAGAATTTACGATTGGTAATTCCATTTCACTGATCAATTTATCAGAATCAAGATCAAATCGTTTTATATGAAGTACATCCGTATTTTGTTTTGCATCATAAACATAATAATAACTCAGCAAGGATTTTTGAAAAATTTTGATTTCCTGCATCAGATTTTCTTCAAAAGCATGATAAGGAATATAGTTGAGAACTTCATTATCATCGACTGAAATGCCTCGCTCTAGGATTTGAGGTATCCAGTTAGTTGTAGATTCATTTTGTGCACAGCCAACTGTGAAAATAAGCACACTAAATAACAGGGCAGATAAAAATTTTTTCTTCATAAGATCGCCTCCCCAAAAGTCTTTTTTTAATTGTACCATGTTATACGAATAATGTGTTAAAATAGGACTTAAAAGAAGCACAAAAGGAGGAGCATTATGAAAATAAAATGGAAAACAATGTTTTTGAGCATGCTTATGGTGTGTGCAATCATTCCGTTACATGTGGCTGCAGCAGATACATCCAATATTTATGTTGGAAATGTAGCTGTAACAGAAGAAAATGCAAATGATATTTTAGGGGATGGATCAGTTTCCTATGACAAAGAAACAAATACTTTGACATTGGAAAATATGAAGGTTACAGAAGGATATAAATATACTGAGAACTTCGTAACTGGGATCTACGCAGAAGGTGATTTGAATCTTACGTTGGTTGGTGAAAATAATATTTCTGTTTCAGATACTGGCTATGCATCTTATGGGATTTATGTAGAAGGTAATTTATCTATTTCTGGAAATGGTGTATTGAATGCCACAGGTGGAAATGTGAAAGGGACACAAGTAGAAACATGTGGAATCTGTGTTTTGGGAAATCTGAACATAAACGATGCTACCGTATATGCTTCGGGGGGAAAGGCAGAAGGAAGTTATGCGGCAAGTTATGGATTGCAAGTATCTGAAGGCTTGAATATTCTTGGAGGAGATGTATATTGTGAAGCCGGAGAAGTCATTTCTACAGAAGCAGAAAAATCTGCAGCGTATAGTATTGGCGCAAGTGTCAGCAATGATCCAGAAAATAGTTCTTCTTTGGAACTGGATTTTGAAGGCAGCTTGACAGCAACAGGAGCGAAAGCAAGTGGTTACAATGCATTTAGTTTTGGACTACAAGCATATTACGCAAATGTTGCAATATATGATGGTTATTTGGAAACGGTAGGAAGTGATGCTAATGCCATAAATAGTGCAGGTAGTTTTGGTGTACAGGTAGGGTATGCAGGACTCTATGTTTATGAAAGTGGAGCAAATGTTACAATAGAAAGTGGAATTGCAGAAGGAAATTATGCGCAAAGCAACGGGATTTATGTTTTATATGGCGATGTAGGCATTGAAGCAGGTACAGTTCAAGTGAAAAGCGGAAACTGGAATGGAGCAGAAGGAAATGGGCATGGTATTTTAGTAGAAGCATATCATCACGAAGATGGAGTGATAGAAGGCGGCACTCTTAATATTGTTTGTGACAATATATTTTTCAGCCAAGCAGGTCGTCCTGGATTCCGAGGAACAACTGTAACTATTTCAGCTGCGAATGGAGATGCTGTTTCTGCTGAGGTAGATGTTACGATTGGAGAGACTTTGAAAATATCAACACCTGAAGCTGGAAAAACAGAAGCCGGAAAGATTGTTGATGCAGAAGGAAAGTCTGCACAAAATGTTAAAGTCGAACCAATTATCTATAAGATTACGATAGCAGGTTTGAAAACAAAACAATCCGTACCAGTTCCAGCAGGTAAATCTGCAAACGAAGCGTACAAAGGTATTTATGAAGCAGATGATCTAGCAGATGTATTTAACACAAAGAAGGAAGGATATACATTTGATGGATTCTTTACAGATGAAGCTTGTACAGATGGAAATGAATATAGTTTTGATTCAGAAGTAAATGAAAATATTACAATTTATGCTAAATGGGATAAAATTACTCCAGATTCTAATCCTGTAGATAATGAAAAAGATCAAACTGTGGATGAAGTTCAAAGCAGTGTGGATAAAACTACAAATTCTGTTCAAACTGGGGATAACAATTCTATTGCGACTTGGATAGTACTTATTTTGGTATGTGTGGCAGCAATTGGTGTTATTATTTATAAGAAAAAGAAATAGAAAAACGAGGGGAATCGGCTAATGCCGATTCCTTCTGATTTTAAAAAGAATCATCAATAAAGGCTTCGATAGAATCCGCCTTAGCAGCGTTTTTTAACCATTTTGTTAATGTGTCAGAATCCGTTTCTGACATGATTTTATCGTGAATCTCAGGAGGGATTTCTCCAATGTCATTTAAAAGTGCAAGGATGGAATCACGTTTGCCATTGAGCGTTCCTTCTTCTTTCCCTTCTTGCCGTTCCATTAAAAGTTCTTCCCATAATTGCATATATCTTACA